>JAYSTT010000028.1:0-10808 GCA_043719495.1 Ferruginibacter sp.
TGGGTCATTTGAGTTGTAAGTTTTAGGTATTAAGTATTAAGTTCTTAGTTTGTTATAGCATTACTTATGACATAGAACTTATAACTTATCACTCGAGAATTCTGTCTTCTTCTTTTATTTTAGTAAGATTATTTTTTTGTAAAATTTCCTTTGCCAAATTTAAATAGTTGATAGAGCCTTTACTATCGGCATCATATAAAATTACCGGCTTGCCAAAGCTTGGCGCTTCACTTAACCGGGTGTTACGATGAATGATACTGCTGAAAACAATGTCCTCAAAATGACGGCGTACCTCGCTAACTACCTGGTTACACAAACGTAAGCGGCCATCGTACATGGTCATTAAAATGCCTTCAATTTTCAATTCAGGATTAAGCCGGTTTTGAACAATTTTTATAGTGTTTAATAATTTGCCCAATCCTTCTAATGCAAAAAATTCTGTTTGCACCGGTACTACCACGCTATCGGCAGCAGTTAAAGCATTCACAGTAATTAAACCTAAAGAAGGAGAGCAGTCAATTACAATAAAATCATATTCATCTCTGATAGGTGCTAAAATATTTTTCAAAACATTTTCCCTGTTGGGATAATTGATCATTTCAATTTCGGCGCCTACCAAATCAATATGCGAAGGCACTATATCTAAATAGGGGATTTCAGATTTTAATATTACATCTTTAATCTTAGCCTCATTTACCATACAATCATAAAGGCTTTGGGTAATATTATGCAGGTCAAATCCGGTGCCGGTAGTACTATTTGCCTGCGGATCAGCATCTACCAGTAATGTTCTGAATTCCAGCACTGCTAAGCTGGCAGCTAAATTAATTGCCGTAGTGGTTTTACCTACTCCGCCTTTTTGATTAGCTACTCCTATTATTCTTGCCATAAGTATCGTTGTTCGTTTTTTCGTTGAACGTTGTTCGGAGAAAAAATCTGCTCCCGGCCAACCCCCAACGATCAACCTTTTTGTGTCAGGTTGGCAAATTTAACTATTCGGCATAATATTGGGCAACAAAGATTCAACATCTTTGTTATAGTTATAAACAATATATAAAATAGCATGATTACAATAGTTTCGGGTACCAACAGATTGGGAAGTAATACACTTAAGGTAGCCACAGAATACCAGCGCATATTAGCTGAAAAGGGGATTAAAGCAAATATATTTTCTTTAGAAGGCATTAATCTGATGGAAAGAGACGCTGCTTTTGAAAAAATTGAAAAGGAAATTATAATTCCTGCAAAATTTTTTATTTTTATTGTACCTGAGTACAATGGGAGTTTCCCCGGAGTTTTAAAGTTACTTTTTGATACCGGAAGCAGCCACGAGATTTGGTTCAATAAACAGGCTTTAATAACTGGTAATTCAACCGGACGGGCCGGAAATTTAAGGGGCATGGACCATCTGGCTGATATTTTGAATTACCTTAAAATAACTGTACATCCCAACAAATTGCCACTGTCTTCAGTAAATACATTAATGGATAGTAATGGAAAATTTACAAACGCGGAAACCTTAAATGCAATTAGTAATCAGTTGGATGAATTTTTAAACTGGGGGCAGCGGTAATTTTTTATCCTATTATTAAAATATTAATCCTTCTTATTCGTCTAACTTCATAAAAGCAAAAGCGAAAACGAATTATTGATGTAAATCGGGATCACCAAACAACAAATCATTGTATGCGAACACCTTTAGGCGTAATAATTTTTATCTCCATCATGCTGTTGCTGGATACTTATGTTTTTCAGGCGGTTAAATCAGTGAGCCAGGCATTATCACCCAAAGCCAAAACTATTATTTATTCTGTTTATTGGGGACTAACAGCAATTGCTGTTATCAGTTTTTTACTATTTGTTTATACAGAACAGGATTTTTTAGGTAAGAAGGTAAGAACCTATTTATTTGCTACGGTAATTGGTTTGTTTTTAGCAAAAATTACTGCAGGAGTTTTCTTTTTAATTGATGATATACGCCGGGGAATTCAATGGGGTGCCATAAAATTATTTTCCAGTACTGATGCAGGTAGTGTTGAAGATTTTGGCAGTGAAGGTATTAGCCGTTCTGCTTTTTTTAACTGGCTGGGCCTGGCAGCAGGCACTACATTATTTGGCTCTTTGCTGTATGGCTATGGCAATAAATATAATTATGATATAAAAAGACTGCAATTATCTTTTGAGAATTTACCCAAAGCATTTAATGGATTAAAGATTGTACACATCAGTGATATCCACAGCGGCAGTTTTTTGGATAAAAAAGCAGTATTGCAGGGTGTTGAAAAAATATTGAACGAAAAACCTGATATCATTTTATTTACCGGCGATTTGGTAAATGACAGGGCAAGCGAAATGCATCAATACATGGATGTGTTTCGTTTACTAAAAGCACCAATGGGGGTGTACAGCATATTTGGTAACCACGATTATGGCGACTATGTCAGCTGGCCCCATAATGGTATTACCAAGGAACAAAATTTAGAAGACCTTAAAAAAGTGCATGCCGATTTGGGCTGGCGGTTATTAATGAATGAACATGTGGTATTGGAAAAAGGTGGGGAGCAAATAGCTTTATTGGGTATTGAAAACTGGAGCAGCAAAGCAAGATTTCCCAAGCACGGCCGTATGGATCTGGCTCATCCGGGTACAGAAAAATATCCTTTTAAAATTTTAATGAGCCACGACCCCAGCCATTGGGATGCACAGGTAAAAGAAAATTATCCTGATATTGATTTAATGTTGAGCGGCCACACTCACGGTATGCAGTTTGGTATAGAAATACCTGGTTTTAAATGGAGCCCTGTACAATATATGTATAAGCAATGGGCAGGTGTGTATGAAGAGGGCAAACAAAAAATAAATGTAAACCGTGGCTTTGGTTTTATTGGTTATCCGGGGAGAGTGGGAGTGCTGGCGGAGATAAGTGTGATTACATTGGGGTAAGTAATTTTTCGGTTAGTCTTTTATATCTCTTGCTTTTATTTTTACAATTTTACCGTTTTTGGAGAATATTAATGTGTCGTCGGTTAAACGTTTTGATGCTAACAATTTTTTAAAACTTAGCTCCAGACCTTTTATAAATTTTTCTTTAAAATCATTAGTATTTATAACAGGATTATTCATTTGCCTTTGTTTTATGGTTGTCAATTTAAAGGTACAAATATTTAGCTTTTCAACTATCAAAAAATTTAACTTTTACTACAGTGTTTTATTTTTATCTTACTAAAAATAAAATTTTATGAAACGCTTTATTGCTGTTTTTGCTTTCGCTTTTGTATCTGCTTCTTGCTTTAATAAATCGGAAACAGATTTGGCGGTGTTTAGGGCTACGGAAGAAGGGCTAAGTCAATCTAATGTTGCTATTACATCATCAAATAAGGAAATCTATCACACAATAAATGATAAGTTAACCGATGTTAGCACTGCAGTACGTGGATTAATATGGCAACCCAAAGCACTGCTTATTAAAGATATTTCTGAGGAAATAAAAATTTACATTGATTCATTAGTTAAAGCTTTAAAGGAAGAAGGTGGTGTTAAAATGGAAAATGGTAAGATAGCTTTCCGTGAAGATGATCTGGATGCAGTAGAACGTTTGTTTATTAAAAAAAACAAAGGCAGCGAATTATTCAAAAAGTTAACAAAATATAACCTGGATATGCTGGCTGTTGATATAGACATAAAAAAGCAGTTTGGGGAACGAATGAAATTTCAGTTTGAAGCAGATAAAAAAAATGATTTTACTGAAAAATATTTTAAACATATCCCAACTATTGCAGCACTTGCAATGCTTAGAAGATTTGAGAATAGCATAGCTATCCTAGAAAATAATTTTACACGTTTCTGCTTGGAAAAAACAGCTTTTATTGGTTGTAATTTTGGGAGAAAAATTCAGGCTATTGTTTCTCAGAACTCCAGTTACTTAAAAGCTGGTGATCAAATCGAGATAATTGCCGGTATAGTATCTTTTTATGAAGCTGCAAAACCTAAAATAACTATTGGCGATAAGGTTTTTGAGTCTGATGCTATTGATGGTTTTGCAAAGTATAAATTCAAAACCCAATTAAAAGCGGGGAAATATTCTTTGTCTGTAAAAATTGAATTCATTGATGCGGACGGAACAAAAAAAATAGTGCCAATGAAAGTAGACTATACTGTTGTAGAATAATTTTTACAAAATATATTTAACTTTAAATCCGCTCTCTTTAAGTAAACAATCAAATTCTCTATCACCAGTTAGTAGTGTTGCTTTTTTGGTAATAGTTAAAACAGCAGCAAAAGCATCTGCGTACGATAGTGAATACTTTGCTTTAATTTCTGCCGCTTGCATGCAGCAATGCAAATCAGCATCTATTATATGCATAGGAAGCTGTTTTATTGTTCGTACAGCACTTTCGGCTGTAATTGAATTCGATTTTCTACAAAGCATATAGTAAAGTTCGCCTAGGTTTATAGCACTAATATAACTTTCCACTTCATCATTAGCTACTTTTATCAATAAATCCTTAACAAACGTGTAACCTGGTTCCTTTCTAAAAAAGTTGATAAGAGCATAACTGTCAAAAACAATTTTTTTCATTTAATCTTTTTTGGTTTACCAAATATCAGGTTCATTTTTCTATCTTCTAATTCCTTTTCTTCCTTTTTCATTTGCAAATATTCTTTTGTAGAAGGTAGGGCATCTTTAAAAATGCCAGCCATATTTTCAAAGTAAGTAGCATCCATAGGTTTTATTACAATTCCATCTTTGGTTTCTTCAAATACTACCTTTACACCGCTTTTAATACCATACTTGTTCCGCAGGCGTTTTGGAATCAGTAATTGACCTTTAGTAGTTAATACAGATGTTTCCATACTTTTTTAATTTTATCATACAAATATATAAAAGTAACACTAAATAAAAAAGTATTACTCTGTTTATTTTATCCACATTAATCTAATCGTAATAAAAAAGCCCCGATTTTATCAGCGCTCCAAATCCACAATCCCCAATTCCAAAAAACTACACCAACCTGATCCCCGTCTTCTCCAAACTAATCTTCTTTTGCTTATACAAATTACCCACCGTCATTTTAAAAGTTTTTTTACTCATACCAAAGAAGGAGTAAATTTCTTCGGGGTCACTTTTATCGTAGTACGGTAAGTAACCATCATTTTCATTTAGTAACCGTAATATTTTTTGTGTTTCATCTTCCACACGGTTGTAACCGGGTTTACCTGCAGCCACATCAATCTTATTATCCTCGGTATATATCTTTTTTATAAAACCTTTAAACTGGTCGCCTGCAGTAATATCCCTGTAAATTTCGTTTTGGTGCAACACGCCGGTGTGTAAATTATTTATGATAACCACATAGCCAATATCGGTACGGCGGTAAACGGTTAAATCCACTTCATCTAAAACTTTTACGGTTAACTCATCATTACTTAAAAAAGGTTCAATTTTTTCAGTTGCAGCTAAGCGGCCTGTTTGTTCATCTAAATAAATTTTTACCAAATACTCGCCATTGGGTATCATACCACGCTGCTGTTTGCTCTTGGGTACAAAAATATCTTTCATCAAACCATTATCTAAAAATGCGCCTTGCGGTGTTACACTTATTGTTCTCAGTTTTACAATATCACCTAAAATGCCTTTGGGTTTTTGTGTAGTGGCAATCAGCCGATCTTCGCCGTCGTGATATAAAAAAACTTTTATTTCATCAGCAATTTTTATGTTCTCGGGCATAAAACGTTTGGGCAATAAAATACCTTCTGCGCCATCATCTAAATAAACCCCAAAAGCTACTTCACGTATTACTTTTAATGTATTGTATTCGCCAACTTTTATCATAATATTTTGTATTATAGTAAAGGTATGTTTTTTAAATCCCGATGTCCAATGTCATTGAGTTAAGCGTTTATAAAGACCTCACCCCAACCTCCCGAAAAGTCGGGACAGGCTCTCTCCAAAAGAGAGGGAACTGGAATTGGGTATTTTAAAATTTAAATCATCCTTAACTTAATGACATTGGACATCGGGATTAATAATCTAAAGGGTTTTAAAAGTGAATGTAGTTACAAACTTAAAAAATGCAAGTCCCCCTTTAGGGGATAGGGGCAACTCAAAAAACATTATCTTCACCAAAATAAAACCACAACTTGAAGTTTACCGAATTTGGATTTGACGAACGATTAATGGAAGGTATTGATGCATCCGGCTATGAAGATGCCACACCTGTACAGGAACAGGTAATACCATTAGTTTTACAGGGCAAAGATATTATTGCTTCTGCCCAAACCGGTACCGGTAAAACTGCAGCCTTTTTATTGCCGCTAATCAACAAAATTATTACTGATCCGCTGGTTAATCATACCAACACTGCATTGGTTATTGTACCCACCCGTGAACTTGCTATACAAATTGCGCAACACATGGAAGGGCTTTCCTATTTTACTTCAGTAAGTTCTATTGCGGTATATGGCGGTGGCGATGGAAATGCTTTTGTACAGGAGAAAAAAGCATTGAGCCATGGTGCCGATGTAGTGGTTTGCACCCCCGGCAAAATGATGGCCCATATAAAAATGGGCTATGTAAAATTAGACGGTTTAAAGTATTTGGTATTGGATGAAGCCGACCGAATGCTGGACATGGGATTTTATGATGATATCATGTTTATTATAAACCATTTACCTAAGAAGAGGCAGAATTTATTATTTTCTGCCACTATGCCACATAAGATCAGGGAGATGGCAAGAAAGATTTTACATCAACCTGCCGAAATAAATATCTCTATAAGTAAACCCAACGAAAAAATTGTACAGGAAGCCTTTGTGGTTTATGAAGAACAAAAAATCCCGTTAATAAAATATTTACTGAAGAAGAAAGACTTTGCAATGGTATTAATTTTTTGCAGCAGCAAGCAAAGTGTAAAACAATTAACCCGGGATTTGCAAAAAGCAGGTGTTAAAGCAGATGAAATTCACAGTGATCTGGAGCAAGATAAAAGGGAAGAAGTACTGATGTATTTTAAGAGCCGCCGCTTACCTATTTTAATTGCTACCGATATTTTAAGCCGCGGTATTGATATTGATAATATTGATTTGGTTATAAATTACGATGTACCGCACGATGGCGAAGATTATGTACATCGCATTGGCCGTACTGCAAGGGCAGCAGCCGAAGGTACAGCTTATACTTTTATAAGCCCAAGGGAACAACGCAAATTTTTATCTATAGAAAAATTGCTAGGCAAAGCGGTAATAAAAGCAACCGTACCAGAGCAGTTTGGCGAAGTGCCCGTTTACAATACCACAGCACAAAGAACAAGCCCTGGCGGCAATAGAAATTTTAGTAAGCCAAAGCGGTTTAATAATAATTTTTCCGAAGGGAGGAACAAATAATTTTTTTACTTTAAGCAGTAATTTTAATCGACTTATTTAAAAGCCAAAACTTTAGAGAGATTTTTGTATTTTTTGAATTCATTTCTCACTTTCAATTCATTTTTTCATTTACTTTATTTGTTGGGCAAGCCTTTAAAAGGAATAATTCATCCTATTATTAAAATATAGAGCATTTATAAATTGTTTGGAAGTCGTAAGTTTTACTTTGAAAATAGTTACAATAAGAATACTTTCTGATATTATTTTTGCATTCTGAGAATCAAATATTTTAGAATGATGAATTTTACAACTTATTTCAAACAAAAATTGCTACTCATTGCTCTTTTGTTTTTTACGTTTTCCTCTTTTTCACAAAAAAATGATAGCACAAAAAACATCGTAAAATTTAAAGGGGATGTTACTGTTACCAATAATGGTATTTCGTTGGTGCCTACTTTTTCGTTAGGGAAGCCTGCAACAATTTTCGACTTTTCTATAAGTAAAAACAGGCTTAGTTTTGAACCACAACTACGCTTTGCCATTGAAGGTGCAAAACCATGGAGTTTTCTTTTTTGGGTGCGGTACAAATTACTGCAAGCCGAAAAATTTAAATTTAATGTTGGCATTCATCCTTCGTTTGTTTTTCATACTTCTACAATAACTGCAAATGGGGTTTCAAAAGAGGTAATAATTACCAGGCGTTATTGGGCAGGCGAGTTGTCGCCAAATTATGTAATTGCAAAAAATGTGAGTGTTGGTTTATATTATTTATATGCCCGTGGGCTTGATCCTGATGCAGCAAAAAATTCTCATTTTTTGGCATTGAACAGCAATTTCTCAAACATAAAATTGCCCAATCGGTTTTTTTTGAAATTTGCACCTCAGGTCTTTTATCTAAAAATAGCTACGCAAGATGGGTTTTATTTTACTGAAGCATTAACATTGGCAAAACAAAATTTTCCACTTTCCATTTCTTCTATTGCCACAAAAACTATCCAATCAAATATTGCTAGTAAAGATTTTGTTTGGAATGTGAGTTTAATTTATTCGTTTTAATAAAAAATAAAAAAAATACTCTAAAAAATAAAATTATGAAAAAAAGAAAACTTGGTAATAACGGGCCCGAAGTTTCGGCACTTGGGCTTGGTTGTATGGGCATGAATTTTTCTTATGCACCCTTTCCCGAAAAAAAAGATGCCATTGCACTTATACATAAAGCTGTTGAGCAAGGCATAACATTTTTTGATACTGCAGAAGTTTATGGCCCTTTTACCAATGAAGAATTAGTTGGAGAAGCATTAGCACCATTTAAAGACGAAGTGATAATTGCAACAAAATTCGGTTTCAACTTTGTTGATGGTAAAATGGCGGGTGTAAACAGCCGACCCGAAAATATTAAACTTGTGGCAGAAGCCTCTTTAAAAAGATTAAGGGTAGATGTAATTGATTTATTTTATCAGCACCGTGTGGATCCTAATGTACCAATTGAAGATGTAGCAGGTGCGGTAAAAGATTTAATTGCAGCAGGTAAGGTTAAACATTTTGGATTATCAGAAGCAGGTGCAAATACTATTCGCAAAGCTCATGCCATACAAACTGTTACGGCTTTGCAAAGCGAATACTCATTATGGACGAGGCAGCATGAAAAAGAAATCATTCCTACTATTGAAGAATTAGGTATTGGTTTGGTAGCTTTTAGTCCACTGGGTAAAGGTTTTTTGGCTGGTAAAATAGATGCAGATACAAAATTTGCCGAAGGCGATATCCGCAATATTTTGCCAAGATATACCGAAGAGGCCCGTAATGCCAATAAAGTTCTTTTGGGCATCATTGAACGTTTTGCCAAAGAAAAAAATGCCACCAATGCACAAATAGCATTGGCGTGGGTATTGGCCCAAAAACCCTGGATTGTACCTATCCCTGGTACTACAAAAATTCATCGCCTTACCGAAAATAATGGGGCGGTATTAATACAACTTGCTAAAGAAGAACTTTTAGAAATTGAGAAGGCATCTGCACAAATAGAAATTGTGGGTACACGATATACCGAGGCAATGGAAAAAAGTACGGGGCTTTAAAAATCGTAAATTTGGGTTAAAGAAATTTTTGTAAGATGGAAAAAGTAGAATCAATAGAAGAATTTTATAAACGCAAATTTGATTGGATTCCCGAAAACATTAAAAACGAAATTGGGCATTTTAATGTGTTTCAACACGAACCCGTAGAACCGGGAAAAACTAAGCAGGTTCGTTTTCGGCTTATCCCCTTTTAATATAAGTGGCGAAAATATGAAATAAGACTTATGTGACCTAATTTATATTTATTTTTTATTTGACTCTTGCTTTGTGAAAAGTAAAAGACATGAGGCTTTCCTAAAAGCATTTGGTAATCATTTAAAAATTACAAGAAAACGCCTTGGTTTTAGTCAGGAGAAATTGGCCTATGAATCAGAGATAGAATTACGCCAGATTGGACGTATTGAAAGAGGTGAAATTAATACAGGCATCGGCTCGTTAAAAATAATTGCCGAAACATTAGGCATACATATAAAGGAGTTGATGAATTTTGATTTCTAAAACAAAGCATATAAATCTGTTCCCAATCGCTGCTTTTTTTAACAACATCTTTTATTAACAGGGTGAGCCACTCATTGGGAGTGACCCACCCAAAAAATATTCCAAAATAATCTTCGCAAAGTTCTCCTCCGTTTCCCCCTTTAGGGGATAGGGGTTTATATTTGCATAAAACAATTCTATTACTTTCACATCCGCCATATTAAACAACCCCATCGAATACATCCACGGCGTAAGCACTTTACGTGGCGATATGCTGCGTAAAGAATTACAGATTTTTACTTTTAATGACCTGCTGAATTATTTTCCGCTGCGCCATGTAGATAAAACCAAGGTGGATAAAATTGAGGAACTTAATTATAATACCGAATATGCACAGGTAGCCGGAAAGATAACAGATATGGAAATATTGGGGGAGAAAAGGGGAAGGCGTTTGGTAGCACACCTGAAGGATGATGCAGGCGGAGAAATAGAACTGGTTTGGTTTCAGGGAATAAACTGGATACAAAAAGCATTGCATGTGGGCCATCAATATTTGGTTTTTGGTAAACTAAGTTTCTTTATCAACAAACCACAAATTGCCCACCCCGAAATAGAAACTTTTACCGAACAAAAAGCAGCAGGCAAAAACTTTTTAGAACCCATTTATTCCTCAACAGAAAAATTAAAAGCAAGAGGTTTAAATGGCAGGGTAATTGGGAAATTTACTTACGCTTTACTGCAATTAATTACCGAAAAAGATTTGCCCGAAAATCTGCCAGCACTTATCATCACCAAATATAAATTCATCAGCCGCTTTGAGGCATACCGGCATATTCATTTTCCGGCATCAGAAAAACATTTTCAGCATGCCGTTCGTCGTTTAAAGTTTGA
>JAYSTT010000271.1:0-8701 GCA_043719495.1 Ferruginibacter sp.
GTATAAGAAACAAAAATGGTAGGTACACATAAAGTTTTTCCCTGGCCAATTTCCATAATAAATGCCGGAGAAGAAGGATCCCATGCAGTGTAACCACGAGCTTCAAAAGTTGCTCGTAATCCTCCACTTGGAAAAGAAGAAGCGTCTGGTTCCTGCTGAATTAATGCAGCACCGTCAAATTCTTCGATAGGGGTGCCATCACCTTTTAAGGTAAAAAATGAATCATGTTTTTCGGCAGATAAACCAGTTAATGGTTGAAACCAGTGGGTATAATGCGTTACTCCTTTACTTTCTGCCCAGGCTTTTAGGCCATTGGCTACCTGGCCACCCATGGAACGCTCAATTTTTTTACCGGTTTTTACAGAGCTTACCAGGCTTTTATAAGCATCGTCACTTAAAAATTGGCGGGCAACTTTAAGAGTAAATACATTTTCATTAAAAATTGCAGTAATTTTTGATGAACCTGACACTTTAACTTCTACAGGATTGCTGGTCAGGTTTTCAAGCGCATGTGAACGTAAAGATTGCATAATTTATATTTTGAATCACAAAAAAACGTCAAAATATGTTATAAAACAATTTTTTTATAAAGCTTGTGACAAAAAAAATAGGTTTTTGTGGAAAAAATAAATATTTTCTTATTTTATAATGTTTATTTTATTTTTGAACTTCTCCCAGTCTATTCTGCAAATAACCGGAGTAATTAAAAAAGCGAGATATACACTTCTGTAACGGATTAATGAACCCAGATTAGGCATTATATATCCAATAAACAGAAACATAGTAAGCACAAAGAAAACCCCAAATAATATAAAGGGGTTGTTTTCGCTTTCTTCCTTTTTTCTTTTAAAAAAAAGAAAAAGAATGATAAGTACATGATAAATAAATAATTCTATACTTATGGGCAAAAGGCTTTTTACAGGGATTTCTGTAGGATAAGGCCGCAATAAAAGATGATTATATGCCTGTGGCGCATTGAATAAAAAACTTTTAAAATTCGGATACAATGTATCTAATTGTATTTGTGTATTCGCCCTGGGCAGAGTAAAAAAATCGGCTTGCTTTTCTGTAACCGTTTTAAGCGGATTAACAGAAGTTACCATGCTGTTGAAATTAAAAAAAAATAATCCTGTAATAATATATCCTATCCCAAAACTTTTTAAAGCCGGCAATTTATACTTAGCTATCAATATCCAAATAATAAGTGCCGGTAAAAGATTTATTAGAACATAACTTCTTATTAAAAATAAAATTATAAATGCCAGTAAAATTATAAACAAGTGTTTTTTACTAAAATAATTTTGCTGCAAAGATTGAAATACAGCGTAAGATAGAAAACCCAATGTTGTAAAAACAATTCCATCTTTTTGAATTCCGGAAGTAAAATAAAGCATTGAAGGAAGAAGAAAACAACCAATTATAACCGCTTTCTGATGTTTTTTGTATATCGTAATAAAAACCCTGTAAAATGACACATGTCCCAAAAAGCAAAAAAAGTTAAAAAATAAACTATTGATATAATAATTGCCATGGCTAAAAATATTACACAACGATAGGAACTTTATAATAATGTTATTTCGGAGATCATTCCAAAAAGACTGAAAGGAATCGAATAAACCTCCGTAGCCCCTTGAATATTGCGACTTAAAAATATTGGTAAAATATTCCTGTGGATCAACCCATAATAGTTGATACTCCTTCCAGCCTTCCCTGTTTACATCCCAGTAATCGTTGCCTGTACTGTAATTATGGTATGATATCCAGCCAATAGCGAGGCCAGCAAATATTTTTATTAAAAAAAGTATTACCACATACTTACTGCCAAGGCCTGAATTTTTTACAAACAATACTTTTGTAACCAGCCAGCAAAGAATTATCAGGTAAACAAGAAAAAGAATATACTCCAATGCCTTAAATTTTCGATGTGGGAAGATAGTTAAAATATTTACTACCTCTCTACCTTAATAAAGTATTACGGCATTACCTTTGCACTTTCTAACAATTTTCTTCTACATCATTTATGGAAATAACAGTAAAAACAGCAGAGCAGTTGCGCATTACAGCAGAGGAATTTGAATTAATAAAACAAAAACTTGGACGCACCCCCAATTTTACTGAATTATGCTGCTTTAGTGCCATGTGGAGTGAACATTGCAGCTATAAAAATTCTATAAAGTGGTTAAAAACCTTACCCCGTGATGGAAAAAAAATGCTGGTAAAAGCCGGTGAAGAAAATGCAGGATTAATGGATATAGGTGATGGGTATGGAGTAGTATTTAAAATTGAATCGCACAACCATCCTTCGGCAATTGAACCTTTTCAGGGCGCTGCAACAGGTGTTGGTGGAATAAACAGAGATATTTTTACAATGGGTGCAAGGCCAATTGCATCGCTTAACAGTTTACGTTTTGGAAATTTAAAAGAAGCTAAAACACAACATTTACTTGCGGGTGTTGTACATGGTATTGGCCATTATGGCAATTGCTTTGGTGTACCCACTGTTGCCGGCGAAGTTTATTTTGAAGATTGTTATCATACCAATCCTTTAGTAAATGCTATGAGCGTGGGCATTTTAAAAAATGGAGAAACTATTTCTGCAACATCAGGTAAAGTAAAAGGTAATCCCGTTTTTTTTGTAGGCAGTGCTACTGGTAAAGATGGAATTGGTGGTGCCAGTTTTGCCAGTGCAGATATAACAGCGGATAGTGCCGAAGATTTACCAGCGGTGCAGGTAGGTGATCCCTTTCAGGAAAAAAAGCTATTAGAAGCCTGTTTGGAAGTGATGAATACCGGTGCTGTTATTGGTATGCAGGATATGGGTGCTGCAGGAATTATTTGTAGTACCAGCGAGATGAGTGCAAAAGGCGAAGCAGGAATGAGAATTGATTTAGATAAAGTACCTACACGCCAAAAAGATATGAAGGCATGGGAATTATTATTAAGTGAAAGCCAGGAAAGAATGTTGTTAGTGGCGGAGAGAGGAAAAGAACAATTAATAATTGATGTTTTTGAAAAATGGGATTTGCCCTGTAGTGAAATTGGTGAAGTTACTGATGATGGCCTATTAAATTTTTATATGCATGGAAATTTAGAAGCTACCTTACCTGCTTACGAATTAGTATTGGGCGGAGGTGCACCACAAAACGACAGGCCATATATTGAACCAAAATATTTTGAGAAAATAAAAGCATTTAATGCGGATACTATTGCTGTACCTGAAAACTTAAAGGTAGTAGCAGAGCAATTAATTCAAATACCTAACATTGCCAGCAAAAAGTGGATATATGTACAATATGATAGCATGGTGGGAGCAGGTAATGCAAGTACCAATGCCCCAAGCGATGCAGCAATTGTATTGGCAAAACCTACCAACAAAGCATTAGCGCTAACAACTGATTGTAACAGCCGTTATGTTTTTGCCGATCCTTACAAGGGAGCAATGATTGCTGTTGCCGAAGCGGCAAGAAATATTATATGCAGTGGTGGACAACCATTAGGTGTAACCAATTGTTTAAACTTTGGTAACCCATACGATCCTGAAGTATATTATCAGTTTGTACATGCCATTAAAGGAATGGGAGAAGCCTGTGTAAAATTTGATACCCCTGTTACCGGTGGTAATGTAAGTTTTTACAACCAGGGGCCCGATGGTGCGGTTTACCCCACCCCTACAATTGGCATGGTGGGCTTGCTGGATAACCCAGCAGATAAAATGACCATGGACTTTAAACAGGAAGATGATGAAATATATTTAGTGGGTACGCAACGTAATGACATTAACTCATCGGAATATTTACATAAAGTTTGTGGAGTAGAATATTCGCCGGCACCTTATTTTGATATTGATGAGGAATTTGAGGTGCAGCATGAAATAAAAAAAATGATTCACAAAAAATTAATCAATTCTGCACATGATGTAAGTGAGGGTGGTTTATTTATTACTTTAATTGAAAGTTGCTTTAACAGGAATCTCGGTTTTAAAACTACCACCACAGATACTTCAATTAGAAAGGATGCGTACTGGTTTGGCGAAGCACAGAGCCGTGTGGTAATTTCTGTATCAAAAGAAAACAGGAATGATTTTATGATGCTTTTAGAAAAAATGGAAATGACTGTAACTTACATGGGCGTTGTTACAAATGGAAATATAAATATTGATGGTGAAAACTGGGGAAATGTTAGCGACTGGAAAGAGCAATATGATAATGCCATTGGCAAATTATTGGTTGGGCTAGAGAGTGAAAATGCTTTAGCTGCTTTGTGAGATATTTTATACTAAAATCAGAAATATGAAAAGATTTTTTCTTTTTAATTTACTTTTTGCCGTGCTAACTGCGCATGCTCAAAAAAAAGTTGCTTTTAGCATCCTTATAGATTATCACACTTCATTTTTATCAAATACAAATATCTATCTCAAAACATTAGAACACTCTGAAGAAAGCCGAACGAATGATACAATAACTTTAAATAAAAGGTTATTTAATCATACAATAAACTCTTCCTATACAACCAAACCCAGGTTTTTAATTGGAGGCAGAATTTCCTTAAAATTAAGTGAAACGTTTACCCTTATTGGAGGTATTGGAATTTCCACATTCAATGCAACCAGAAATAACTCCTCATCGGCAAAATTAATTAGCATACAACAAGTGAAAGGAAGTTATACTTATAATCCCCCCAATACCCTTCCACTTTATACAATTAATTTTCCCTTAGAAAGAACAGGATATGAATCTTTAGCCAGCTATTATTTTGAAGCCAAACAGGAAAAAATTGAGTTTACTACTATATCCTTTCCCTTTGGATTTTTATTTCACTCTAATAAAAATAAATTTAATGCAGGCATAGAAATGATTCCGGATCTTATTCAAAAATATAAAGTTACCCCCAGTACTTTAATTGGTGCTGAAGGTAATCAACTCGACGCCTTCAGCAAAGAAAAAAAACCAAATTTATCTGTAAGAATCAGCATTGGATATCAAATAAACAAATATTTATCTTCAAATATCTATTATCAACAATTTTTCAATTCTCTTACCGAAGGAAAGGCAAATCTAGAAATGATTCCTAAAATAGTTGGCATTACGTTAATTGCAAAACTCCCACCTTTAAATAAATGAATACTACTAATACCATAATAATAACTGGCGCTTACGGCTTTATCGGAAGCTGCATGGTAAGTTATTTAAACCAGCAGGGATTTAAAAATTTAATTCTGGCTGATGAGTTTGATACTGATGAAAAAGAATTGAACCTGCTTCATAAAAATTACCTGGTAAGGGTGGAGAGGGAAAATTTATTCGACTGGTTGTTAAAAGAAAAGCCTGAAGTTGATTTTGTTTTTCATTTAGGCGCCAGAACGGATACTACAGAATTTGATTACAGCATTCATCAAAAACTAAATGTAGAATACTCCAAACAAATCTGGAATTATTGCGTTGTCAATAACATTTCTCTTGTTTATGCTTCTTCTGCTGCCACTTATGGCGAGGGCGAATTGGGTTATGATGACAATCACGAAATTGTGGAAGAATTACATCCTTTAAATCCTTACGGCATCAGTAAAAATGAATTTGATAAATGGGTTTTACACCAGGTTGACCATCCTCCATTTTGGGCAGGCTTAAAATTCTTTAACGTTTATGGCCCTAATGAATATCACAAAGCAAGAATGGCCAGTGTTATTTTTCATTCTTTTAATCAAATAAAACAAACGGGAAAAGTAAAATTATTTAAGTCGCACAAAGAAGGTTTTGAAGATGGCGAACAGCTCCGTGATTTTGTCTATGTTAAAGATGTTATAGCGGTTTGTTTCTGGATGATGCAAAATCAACCAGCCTCTGCACTGTATAATTTAGGAACCGGAACCGCACGAAGTTTTAATGACCTGGTAAAAGCCACTTTTACAGGATTGGATTTACCCCCTGTAATTGAATATATTAACATGCCTGAAGATATTAAGGATAAATACCAATACTTTACAGAGGCAAAAATGCAAAAAATTAAAAATGCCGGTTACAATAATAAATTTTATTCTTTAGAAGAAGGTGTTGACGATTATGTACGATACTATTTAAATAAAAACTTATTTTATTAAAATGAAAATAGCAATTATAGGTGGCGGAAATTTAGGTACTGCAATTGCAGAAGGTTTATTGAAAAGTAAATTTTGCAAAGCAGCGGATATTACTATCACTAAAAGAAATATTGCAACACTAAAAGCTTTAGGTGATAAAGGCGTTTTTGTAACTGCAAATAACAATGAAGCTGTTAAAAAAAGCGATTTAATTTTATTAGCTGTAAAACCCTTTCAGGTGGCAGAAGTAATTGGCGGATTAAAAAAAGATTTAGCAGCAAAACATGTTTTAGTTTCTGTAATTACAGGTATTTCCTTAAATGATTTAAATGAAATGATGAAAAAGAAAAACCCTGTTTTTCGTGCCATGCCCAATACTGCCATTGCCATACAGGAAAGTATGACCTGCATCAGCCACTCTAACGCTACATCAGCACAATTACAGTTTGTAAAAAAATTGTTTGAAACATTAGGCAAGGTTACCATAATTGAAGATAAATTAATGGATGCTGCCACTGTATTAGGTGCCTGTGGTACTGCTTATGCTATGCGTTACATTCGTGCAAATATTCAGGGCGGAATTGAAATTGGTTTTGACAGTGTTACCGCTAATTTAATTGCTGCGCAAACTGTAAAAGGTGCTGCCGAATTATTATTACAAAAAGGCACCCACCCCGAACAGGAAATAGATAAAGTAACCACACCCAAAGGTTGTACCATAGCAGGTTTGAATGAAATGGAACATCAGGGTTTCAGTTCATCACTGATAAAAGGGATTGCAACGAGTTATAATAAAATTGTAAAAGGATAAAATATTATATCAAACAATTTAATTGAAATAAATTTTTATCAATAATAATACAAAATTGTGGGATTACTTTATTGCATCTTTATAAAAGAGTATTTTTTATGTGATAGTTGACAATTTCCAGTTTAAAATAATATAGTAAAATTTATTAGTCATTAAAAATCCTCCAGCAAAATTGTTGGAGGATTTTTACTTTTTTAATATTTATGCTCTACCAAAACTTTACATATAGAGCCACCAGTATCAGCAATATGGTAACAATCAATGCAACGATAGATGGTTTTAATTTAAACATTTCTTTATCTAAAATAAATGCTTTGGGATTATCCTTTGGCCCGCCAAGGCTGATGCCAATCATAACTGCCATAGTAATAAAAAAAGCCCAGCCCATATTAATTAAGAAAGGGATTTCATAAATACCTTTACTGTTTTTAAAAGCGGTATACATAAAATTTTCGTGCCCAAAAACTGATACTGCAAAACTATTGAAGAAGATAGCCATTGCAAAGCCTGTAATTAAACCTGCTACTGCAGCGGTACCTGTTGTACGTTTCCAAAACATACCTAAAATAAACATGGCAAATACACCGGGGCTAATAAAGCCGGTATATTTTTGAATAAATGTAAAACCTCCTTCCCCACCAATTCCCAATATATCTTTCCACTCAAATATTACAGCCAGAAAAATAGCTACTAAAGCTGCCATTCTCCCTATCCAAACCATATTCTTTTCAGCAACTTCACCGGTAGATTCAACAGTTTTCTTTTTAAAATACTTAATATAAATATCTAAAGTAAAGATGGTACCAATACTGTTTAGTTTACCTGCCAGCGATGCAACTATTGCTGCTGTTAATGCTGCAATGGCCAAACCTTTTAATCCTGATGGAAGAAAACCAAGTATTGCAGAATAAGCTCCGTCCATTCCGGTTAATCCTGATAGATGGCCGTTTTTATGCAACACATAAGCAGCAATACCGGGCAACATTACAATGATAGGCATCAATAATTTTAAAAAGCCTGCAAATAAAATTCCCTTACGTGCAGTTTGTAAATCAGCCCCCAAAGCTCTTTGTGTAATGTATTGATTGCATCCCCAATAATTTAAATTTACTATCCACTGCCCTGCAAAATACATGGCAATGCCAGGCAGTATTAAATACTTATTTACATCTTCTTGCGCTGTTGCAGCAGTTGGTTTATCCAATATCATATGAAAGTGATCGGGTGCCTGTGCTATTAATGTTTTAAAACCTGCAAGTGCATCGCTTCCCAAACCAAATTTTTCACTTACAATGGTTAATGCAAAATAAATGGTTGCAAATCCCCCAATAATTAAAACAGCAACCTGAATCACATCAGTATAGCCAATAACCTTCATGCCTCCCAAAGTAATAATTAGTGCAAAAACTGCAAGGGCAATCATTACTGTATGCAAATATTCAGGCCCTATTAAACCGCTGATGGCAATGGCGCCCAAATATAAAATTGAAGTAAGGTTTACAAAAACATACAAAAACAACCAGAAGATGGCCATGATAAGCGACACCGTTTCATTATACCGTGTTTTTAAAAACTGCGGCATCGTATATATCTTATTTTTAAGATAGATAGGTATAAACCAAATAGCAATGATGATAAGTGCTACTGCAGCGATCCATTCATAAGCAGCAACAGCAATTCCCAGGAAAAAACCTTCTCCACTCATACCTATAAATTGCTCTGCAGAAATATTGGAGGCAATTAAAGAGGCGCCAATTGCCCACCATGTTAAGGTGCCTTCTGCAAGAAAATAAGCCTTGGCATCATGCTCATTT
>JAYSTT010000272.1:0-21531 GCA_043719495.1 Ferruginibacter sp.
AATTGATTTTGGTAACTGTAATCTATTTTAAAATGATACTGTTCGCAAATCTTTTTTACAATAGATAATCCCAATCCCAATGATTCAGATTGGGGAATATCTTTTTTAAAGCGCTCAAATAATAATTCGGGTTTACTGCCAGGTTCAGCCCCTGTGTTACAAATAGTTAATCCGTTTTTGTATAAACTTATTTCAATTACCCCTTCTTCAATATTATGCTTAATGGCATTGGTAATTAAATTGGATATTAAAACTTCAGCCATTATTTCGTTCATTAAAACTTCAACAGTATTATCAATGTTTTTTTTGAGTGTTGTTTTTTTTGCGATAATAAGTTCTTCATAATTATTCAACTGCCTGATAATTATTTTTGCAACATCAACTTTTTCCGTTTCGCTGAATTGTTGATTATCTATCCTGGTTAATAATAATAATGACTGATTTAATTTTGACAAGCGTCTGATTTCATCTTGTATTGTTTCAATATCCTTCATCTGTAGTTCAGTAAAATTTTCTGACTGCATCAGCAATTCTAATTTTGAATTTACAACAGCTAAAGGTGTTTGAATTTCATGCGAAGCATTTTCGGTAAAGCTCTTTAATGAATCATAATCCAGCATTACCTGGTTGCTCATGGCAGCTACGGCATTATTGAGTTCCTGAAATTCATTGATATTGCTTTCATTTAGATTTAGTGATTTTTTAGAACTTAAATTAAATTGTTTTAGTTCAGCAAGTGTATTGTTAAAAGGAAGCCACAGTTTACTCAACACAAAACGATTGATGATGAACAAAACCAATAACAACAAAATTACCATTGCCAAAGTAATCGTTACAATCAGTTGTATCAGGTCTTCTGTTTCCTGTTGCGATTTAGAAACAGAAGCTTTATAATTTTTACCCGAAATATAAACCGGGAACACTAACCGGCGAATAGTTTTGTACTCATCATCCCCGGTATTTAAAATATCTATACTTACTGTTTTTCTTTTAATGGCTACATCCGTCGGGGTAAATGTAATTTTTTGATCATTGGTGTTTGTAGAATCCGGTAAGTTTTTATTTACTTTTATATACTCTATAATTTCCTGCTCTTCTACTTTTAAATCTTTATCTAACTGTTTAATTAATACAAAATGCAGGATAAAGTAATAACATAGGCCGCTGATCATAAGAACAATGATTGTGGCTAAAATATTTAACCTGTTAAATTTTGCCAATAACTTCATGTGTCTGTAAATTTATGTGTCTGTAAATTTATAACCCATGCCGTAAACAGATTTTATAAAATCAACTTCTCCGGCATCTATCAGTTTCTTTCTCAGGTTTTTTATGTGGGTATAAATAAAATCAAGATTACCCCCCATTTCATCACCCCACAAATGTTCTGCTATGGCATTTTTAGAAATTACCCTTCCTTTATTACATACAAAATAAAGCAACAAATCAAATTCTTTTTTTGTAAGATCTAAACTGAGTTTATTTACTTTTACAGTTTTTGCCTGTGTATCAATAGCAATATTGTTAAAGATTAAAATACTGCTGCCGCCAAATTTTTTACGCCTTATTATCGCTGCAACTCTTGCACTCAATTCAGAAAGATGAAAAGGTTTAGATAGATAATCATCGGCACCAGATGTAAGTCCTATCACTTTATCATCAATAGAATTTTTTGCAGAAATGATAAGTACCCCATCGGTTTTATTGTTGTTTCTCAGTTCTTTTAATATGTTCAGTCCATTACCGCCGGGCAATGTTATATCCAGTAAAATACAATCGTACTCATACAATTCAGTTTTTTCTATGGCTGTATTAAAATCAAAAGCTGTTTCGCAGATATAGTCCTGCGCTTTAAGATAAGTAACTATACTTTCGCTTAGCGCTTTTTCATCTTCTATAATAAGTATCTTCAACTTTAAAATTTGCAGTAAAGTACGAAATGAATTTTGAAGAGAACCTGAAGATGATTTTATTCAATGGGGTTTTCCGGTTTTATCAATATAAAATTCCTTGCCAGCCTTCTTCATTTTTGCTTTGCCATCTTTAAATTCTTCGGCATAATCATATATCAGCGTAATAACTTTTTTTCCATTCTTATCTACAAAACCATAGTTGCCACCGGCTTTCATAAACTTAGTATTGATGGCTACTACAGCCATACCTTCCTGAAAATAATTTACATACCTATATTTAAAAGGAATGATGAGTTTTCCTTTTTTATTGACAAGGGCAAATTTTTCGTTGAGATATACCCAGGCCATATCAACACCACTAAAAAAATAAGTAGCTATTACATATTGTGCAGTAATTACAATTTTTCCTTTGTCATCTTTATAACCATATAGGCCATTTTTATCTTCAAATGGTTTAAGGTTTTGGGCTGATGTTTTATAAACAGAAAAAAGAATCAGGCAAAAAAGGAAAAGGTATCTCATTTAAAGTTTATTTTATTTCCCTGTAAAGTAAAAAGATGATTGCAACGATTTACTACCCCCAATGGGTATTTTATATTGACTACTAATTAATAGTTCAATAATTTATGTACAGATTCCCCTAATCTTGAATAAGCCATAAAATTTTTCTCCAGTTCCAAATTAAAAGGAATAGGCGTATCCAAACTTGCACAGCGCATTACCGGCGCATCTAAATAACTAAAACAGTTTTCTGCAACCCATGCAGCTATTTCGCCGCCAATGCCGCCGGTCAGTGTGTCTTCGTGCAATATTAAAACTTTACCTGTAGCAGCAACGGCTTCTTCAATAGCATCATAATCTAAGGGCAGCAATGTTCTCAGGTCTAAAATCTCTATGCTGATGTTTTTATTTTTACCTGCATAATCCATTGCCCAATGCACGCCGGCACCGTAAGTAATTATGGTGAGGTCATTACCATGTTGCACAGTTTTAGCTTTACCAATTTCCACTTCATAATATTCCTCCGGTACAAAGCCACTTACACTCCGGTACAAAGCTTTGTGTTCAAAATATAGAACCGGGTTGGGGTCGTTAATAGCTGCAATCAATAATCCTTTAGCATCCATTGGCGAGCTTGGGTAAACCACTTTCAATCCTGGTGTATGCACAAACCATGCTTCATTACTTTGACTATGGAAAGGACCAGCTCCTACACCACCGCCTGTTGGCATACGAATTACCACATCGGCATTTTGCCCCCAGCGGTAATGTATTTTTGCAAGGTTATTTATTATTTGATTAAAGCCCACGGTTACAAAATCGGCAAACTGCATTTCCATCACCGCTTTGTAACCTTCCAAACTTAACCCCAATGCAGCACCAACAATAGCACTTTCGCAAATGGGTGTATTGCGTACCCTTTCCTTTCCAAATTTATTTACAAACCCTTCGGTTATTTTAAAAGCACCGCCGTATTCTGCTATATCCTGTCCCATTAAAATTAAGTTGCTATGTTGTTGCATCGATTGATGAAGGCCTTCCTTAATACCATCGATAAATCTTTTTTCGGGAGTAGTAAGTGGTGTGTTGTTAGAAGAAGAACTATAAGTATATTGTTTAACTGACGATTTAGTACTTACCACTGACGTTGCATATACATCTTTCAATTCTTCAGCCATATTCACCAACATTGGCTTTGCTTCATTAGCTTTCTGCAATTCGCTTTCTATATCTTGTTTGGTTTCATTTTTTATAGCATCTATTGCTGTTACACTTAAAACATTTTCGTCAAAAAGAAATTGCTCATAATTTTTTACCGGATCCTTTTTGCCCCATAGTTCAAATAATTCCGGCGGTACATATTTAACCCCGCTGGCTTCTTCGTGCCCTCGCATTCTAAAGGTCATGCACTCTATTAAATAGGGTTTTTGATTGTTGATGCAATAGTCTCTTACTCCTTTTATGGTGTCATACACTTCCAGTAAATTATTACCATCAATACGTATACCTTCCATGCCATAGCCTTTGGCTTTATCTACCAAACTAAAGCAACGGTATTGTTCGTTTACCGGTGTACTTAAACCGTATCCATTATTTTCAATAATAAAAATCACTGGCAGGCCCCATACTGCCGCTACATTTAATGCCTCGTGAAAATCACCTTCGCTGGTGCCACCATCGCCGGTAAATGCAACAGATACTTTTTGTTCCTCTTTTAATTTATGTGCTAATGCTACACCATCTGCAATAGCCAACTGCGGGCCAAGGTGAGAAATCATTCCACAGATATGATGCTGTTTGCTGCCAAAATGAAAACTTCTTTCACGCCCTTTACTGTAACCTTCTTTATTGCCCTGCCACTGCATAAATAATTTACTTAATGGCATATTACGGGTGGTAAAAACACCCAGGTTCCGGTGCAGTGGCATTATCCATTCATCTGGCTGTAAAGCTAATGTTGCACCAACCGAAATCGCCTCCTGCCCAATACCACTAAACCATTTACTGATTTTTCCCTGTCGTAAAAGCAGCAGCATTTTTTCTTCAATCATTCTTGGTAAGAGGATGGATTTATAAAAATGTATAAGCTCCGTATGGGAAAGATTTTTTTTATCGAATTGCATATCGTTGTTTGAGTAATACAAAAGTAAACAAAGATGTTTTGTTAGCCCGCAGATTTCGCTCATGAAACAGATTTAAACTCTTTATATGCATAGTTTTCGAAATCTTCGGGCAAAATTTCTTGTACATTTTTTAACAAAAATTCTTTATGCAATCCTCTTTACTACTGCATCATACCCAAAATTATTGTTTATGAAATCTTCTGCTAAAATCATTTTCGCCTTATTATCTATTGCTGGTTTAGTAACATTAATGGCTTCTACCGGCAAAACAACATCACAAAAACCCGTGCAGCCCAAAATACAGGCTGCCATTTTATTGGATGTAAGTGGCAGTATGGATGGATTAATTGAACAGGCTAAAGCACAACTATGGAATATGGTAAGTACCATGGGTAAAGCAAAATGCACCGGCGATATATCTCCACAAATTGAAATTGCCTTGTATGAATATGGCAGAAGTGATAATGATGTTAAAAAGGGTTATGTAAAACAACTTAGCAGTTTCACCAACGATTTAGATAGTTTATCTAAAATATTATTTAGCTTAAAAACCAATGGTGGTGATGAATATTGCGGCCAGGTTATACAAACGTCTTTAAAAGAATTGCAATGGGATGCAGCACCGGAAAATTATAAAGTAATTTTTATTGCGGGTAATGAAGATTTTTTACAGGGCAATGTATTGTACACTACTTCCTGCAACCAAGCAAAAAATAAAGGCGTAATTGTAAACACCATTTATTGCGGCGACAGGATGCAGGGTATTAAAGAACACTGGAACCTAAATACAGAATGTGGCAACGGCAGCTTTACCAACATTAATCAAAATGATAAAATTGATGATATACCCACTCCTTATGATAGTTTATTAATTACTTTAAATGGTGGCCTTAATAATACTTATATGGCATACAATAGTATAGGGGGTGTTAAAATACAGGGAATGTATAGTGTTGATGCAATGAATGCCGGGATGAGCAAATCAGCGGCGATAAAAAGAGGCAAGGTAAAAAGTAACAGCAAAGTTTATAATCAGGCAAGCTGGGATTTAATTGATCTAAAAGAAAAAGATAATGATGCTATTGCCAAGCTGGATAGAAAAACCTTGCCCGACAGTTTGCAAAATAAAACCAATGCAGAGCTGGAAAAAATAGTGGAAGAAAAGAGGCAACAACGCAGTGCAGCACAAAAAGAAATTGAAACATTAAATGCAAAAAGAGATGCTTATATAGCTGCAGAAAAAGCAAAGAATGCAACCAATAAAAATAATGCGGCTACTTTAGAAACAGAGGTAGAAAAAATTATTAAAGAACAGGCTAAACGGTTTAATATGAAGATTGAATAACGAAGATTGGAACAAAGGGTTGCAGAAAATATAGATATAAAGAAATAATCCTGAAGGTTGAAAGTTTAAAAAGAGATGGCTAAATCCAACTCTTTTATTTTATGCAATAACTAATAGATTGATTTTTTTTCTTTTTCGGGAAAGGCTTTTTTGTGTACAAAGGAATTAAAGAAAGACAGCAACACACTGAATAATAAAGCATGCCAGAAACTTTCTACTTTAAAGCCACCCACAAAATGATCGTCTATTAAAATTATGCAGGCATTAATTACAAATAAAAACAAACCCAGGGTGAGTAAGGTGGCAGGCAGGGTTAACAAAACCAATAAAGGTTTTACAATTGCATCTAAAAAAGACAACAGCACCGCAACCAGCAAGGCTGTAAGCATGTCTTTAATTTCTATACCTGGTAAAATGTAAGCCAGTATAAAAACATTTACCGCACACACCAATATTTTAATCAGCCATTTTTGCATACCCTAAATTACAATAAGTTCGTAAAAATCTTCAGGATTTAAATATTTTTTTGCAAGCTCTCTTAATTCTTCTGCCGAAATGGTTTTTATGGTTTGTACAGACTCATAAAAATATTTTTCATCTAAATTGTTTAAAACTAAGTTTTTCCACCGGCCCATTATTTGAAAAGGGCCATCCAAATCACCCAGTATTGTTCCAATTAAATAATTACGTACTAACAGTAATTCTTCTTCTTCCACCAAATCTTCCCTGAGTAATTTCATTTCTTTATATACTTCTTCCAAAGTTGCTTCAGTTACATCTATTCCAGCTTCGGTGCTGATTAACCATGCAGTTTGATGTAAATGATTTTGCACATAACTGTGTATACCGTATGTATACCCTTTATCTTCCCGTATATTACTCATCAGCCTGCTGCCAAAGTATCCGCCAAACAAAGCGTTAAGTACCATTACTTTCATAAAATCCGGGTGGTGCCTATTGGGAAAATCTCTTGCAATTCTTATTGCGCCCTGCACTCCTTTTTCATCGTTTTGTATGCGGTATTTTTTTTCTGTGGCGGGTTTAACGATGTACGTGGTTGGTTTTTCTTTCTTCGCTTTTAAACTCAGGTTTCCAAAATTATTATTCAACTGTTCTTTTAAATTGGCAGGTAATTTTCCGCTAATAAAAATTACACATTCCCCGTTTACATAATATTTTTTATAAAAGTCTTTCAGCAAGCCGGTATTTAATTCATCAATGTCTTCAGGATTAGTATATGTTCCATAAGGGTGATCTTCGCCATACACATATGCATCTATTAAACGGGCAGCAACAAATTCACTTTTCTTTAAACTTACACTAAGGCGTTGCTTGGTATTTTGTTTATAGGTGGTTAACTCTTCTTCTAAAAAAACAGACCCGGTAATCATGTCTTTTATTACCGGCAATAATTTATCAATATGTTTATTTAAAGCAGATAAACTTATTATGGCAGTTTCGTTATGGCAGGCCTTGCCGCAATGGGCACCAT
The DNA here is from genome assembly GCA_043719495.1 of Ferruginibacter sp. GTDB lineage: Bacteria > Bacteroidota > Bacteroidia > Chitinophagales > Chitinophagaceae > Ferruginibacter. The sequence continues at coordinate 7,375 of JAYSTT010000272.1, forward strand.
AATATTCAAAAGCTTCGCTGATTTCAAAAGCGGTTTTTGTGTTTGTACCATTTTTTAATAAAAAATTAGTAGCCGCAGCAACTGCTTTTTGTTTTTCAAAACAGTTACCTGCATAAAAAACCATTTCCATTTGCAGCACTTCCTGTATACCGGCGTCAATGGTATAAACCGGCACCCCATTATCTAAAGTAAAAAAAGTGCAGGGTTTTAACTGAAGATTAAATTCGATAGCGTCTTTTATTGGCGGAGCTATTTTTCTATTTACCATTTTTGTTTTTTTATCTTATTAGTTTGCCAGGTAATGCAGCGTATTACAATTGTTTTCTTCAAATATTATTTTAGTTTGCTGCAATATTTCATCTGCTGATACCGCCTGATACATTTCCAACTCCTTATTAATTAAATCAGCATCTCCCAGTTGTTCATACATGGCAATACTTGTGGCACGGTTCATTACACTCATGTCTTCAAAAGCCATCATACTTTCAGTTTTGTTTTTTACTTTTTCCAGTTCTTTATCCGTTATACCAAAGGTTTGTAATTTCTTTATTTCTTCATTAACAGCAGCTTCTGCATCTTTTATGCTTACACCTTTCACTAATTTTCCTGCTATGGTTAAAAGCCCGGCATCTGTACTTCCAAAATGGCTACAATCAATATTGCTGAAAAGTTTTTTTTCTTTTACAAGAGATTGAAATAATCTTGATGAGCTGCCTCCTCCTAATATTTCGGTAATTAAATCAACTGTGTAATACCGACTATCAGTCCTGGAATAAATATGCCAGCATTTATATAAAGCATCTAAAGGCACATTAGCTTTTACTTCTAATGTTTGGGGGGTTGTTTGCTTTGGTTCCTGTGGAAGATTACGTATATATTTTTCTCCTGCAGGAATGGTTGCAAACCATTTTTCAGCCAATTCTTTTACTTTATCTACAGTAACATTTCCGGCAACCACTAAAATTGCATTACTTGGTGTGTAATGTTTAAAAAAGAAGGCTTTTACATCTTCCAGAGTAGCATTTTCTATATGGCTCAATTCTTTGCCAATAGTCATCCAGCGGTAGGGGTGAGTAGTGTAAGCCAGCTCCATCATTTTATGCCAAACATCTCCATAAGGTTTATTAATATAATGTTCTTTAAATTCTTCGCACACCACTTTGCGTTGTGTGTCTAAACTTTTTTTTCCAAAAGCCAATGATAACATGCGGTCGCTTTCCAGCCAAAAAGCGGTTTCAATATTTTCTACCGGTAACTGGCAGTAATAATTAGTAAGATCATTGGTGGTAAAGGCATTGTTGTCTCCACCTGCAACCTGCAGTGGTTCATCGTACGAAGGAATATTAATACTGCCGCCAAACATCAGGTGTTCAAACAAATGTGCAAAGCCTGTTTTATTGGGGTTTTCGTCTCTTGCGCCAACATCATACAAAACATTTACTACTGCCATAGGGGTGCTTTTATCTTCATGCACCAGCACTTTTAATCCATTGGATAAAATAAATTTTTCAAACTGAATCATGCGCAAAGGTAAGAAGAGGAATAATGTATTTACATATTGTTTATTGAATACTTATAGTACGTAAGTTGAGCATAATAAAATTGTCCCCTCTTTTTATAATAACCTTAATTTGTTGATCAGGTGTTTGTAAAATGTTTTTATAAACATTTATGTTATGAGATAAATTATTCCCTACAGAAAACAATTCATCGCCGGGCATAAACTTTGCTTTTGCAGCCGGCGATCCCTCTATAACATCTTCCACCATTATTTTTCCATCAACATAATAAATACCAAGTCCGGTATAAGCATAATCAAAGGATTCGTTATAATGGCTGTTGGGTAGCAGGTGAATTTCTCTTTTTGGATAATTAAGTATCATATTAAACCGCCTTAATAAATCATTTCCAATTAGGCCACCGGTAAAAGGAAAAGATGTAACATTGTATATATCATCATATAAATAAGTGGGTACCTGTCTAAATCTGTATGGGCCAAGCTTAACCTCTTTAAGAACAGTAAGGCGCATTTGTAACTTTCCCCCCATACCCTGTGCCTGTGTTACCACTGGTTTGCGGCGACTTAGTAACATAGCACTATCATTTGCAAATTGTTCACTCATTAAAAAACAAAGGCCTGCTCCGGTATCAAAATAAAAATTATAGCCCATTTTTTTTCGCTCTTTAATATTCACCCATTGTATAGGCAATGCTGTAAAAACCGGATGTAGTGTTGTTCCGTTTTTTGGATAAGTAATTTTCCCGGGACTGTATATTTCAATAATACTGCTATCGAAATCAATTTTAATTATATACCTGCTGAAAAAACTATACCCTATAATACCATCTACTTTTTCGCCATAAACACTGGTAAGTACTTCGTAATTATTAACATGAAAATTAAGATGCTTAACCGGCAGGCCGGTCATGTACAACGTTTCATCAAAAACAAAAGGTACTTTGCGTATACCACCAATACCGGTAATAGTAGTATCACTTGATGTAGTGGTTATTTTAAGTTCGGCACAGGTGGTTGAATCTAATGAAATGCCTCCGCTTCCGGTATCTAAAATAAAATTTAATGTGTCGGGAATATTACCCAACCTGGCCTGAATTACCATTACACCACCACTATATTGTTTAAAAGGAAACCGGGTAAGCAGTTTGGCCCGGGGCTGAGACAATATTTCCTGCGCCCTACAAACAATGGCCGGCAAAAGAAAATGGGCAGTAAGCAATATGGTTAAAATATACTTTCTCATTAAGCAGTAGTGTAATTTACAACCTAATGGATGTACTTTTGTTGTTTATTACACAAATGGCATTTATGCAATTAAATGACTTATATCAAAAAGCTCTTCGTTTTGAATTTCTCTCTGTTGAAGAAGGCATGTTTTTATTTGAAAATGCTGCATTAGCAGACCTAATGTATGTTGCCAATGAACTTCGCAAAAAACAGGTACCTCACGGAAAAGTTACCTGGCAGATTGATCGAAATGTAAATACCACAAATGTTTGTATTGCCAACTGCAAGTTTTGTAATTTTTACCGCATACCCGGCCATGCCGAAGCGTATATAACAGATATTGAAACCTACAAAAGAAAAATTGAAGAAACCATAAAGTTTGGTGGCGACCAATTACTATTACAGGGAGGCCACCATCCTGAATTGGGATTATCGTTTTATGTAAATTTATTTAAAGAATTAAAAAGCCTTTACCCTGATATAAAATTACACACACTTGGCCCGCCCGAAATTGCTCACATCACTAAATTAGAAAAATCCAGTCATCGTGAAGTTTTAATTGCATTGAAAGAAGCAGGCATGGATAGCTTACCTGGTGCAGGCGCCGAAATTTTAACTGACAGGGTACGAAGATTAATCAGCAAAGGAAAATGTGGTGCACAGGAATGGTTAGATATTATGCATGAAGCGCACAAATTAAATATTACTACAAGTGCCACCATGATGTTTGGCCATGTAGAAACTTTACAGGAACGTTTTGAGCATTTAGTAAAATTAAGAGAAGTGCAAAGCCGCAAGCCAGAAAATGCAAAAGGGTTTTTAGCATTTATTCCATGGACTTTTCAGGATGTGGATACACTTTTAGCAAAAATAAGGGGTGTACATAATTTAACTACTGCTGAAGAATATATAAGAATGATTGCAATGAGCCGTATTATGCTACCCAATATTAAAAACATACAGGCAAGCTGGTTAACTGTTGGCAAACAGGTAGCACAAATTTGTTTAAATGCTGGCGCTAATGATTTTGGAAGTATAATGATTGAAGAGAATGTGGTAAGTGCTGCCGGTGCACCACACCGCTTTACCAGTACCACTATACAACATTCAATAAAAGAAGCTGGCTTTCAACCACAATTGCGTAACCAGCAATATGAATGGAGGGAAATTCCTGAAGCTATTGTAGAACAAGAAATTGATTATTAAAAATAAGTACCCTTTAAAATGAAAAAAGAAGATTTATTAAAACAACTGCACCGCTTTAGAATAGTTGCCATTGCAGAGGGCATTTCTTTTTTAGTGTTGTTGTTAATTGCAATGCCACTAAAATATATGTTTGATATGCCTCTGATGGTAAAATTAGTGGGCTGGCTGCATGGTGCTTTATTTGTTGCGTTCTTTTATTTTGCTTTTGAGGTTTTTACATCTTTTAAAAAAGAATTTTTATGGTTGGGTAAAGCTTTTTTAGCTTCCATCATTCCTTTTGGCACTTTTATTTTTGACCGGGAATTAAAAATGGAAGAACAAATATTGATTAGGAAATAAAATATTTAATGGCAGAAGATTTAAAAATAATTAAAGGTAGCAAAGCAACAATTTACCAATCGCTTATACCCCAAATAAAAGCATTGATAAATGGCGAGCCGGATTTAATTGCCAACCTTGCCAATGTTGCAGCTGCATTAAAAGAACAATTTAACTGGTTGTGGGTAGGTTTTTATTTGGTAAAGCCCTTCGGCTCAGCTCAGGATGACAAAGAATTGGTATTGGGGCCATTTCAGGGTTCTGTAGCTTGCACCAGAATAAAAAAAGGCAGGGGGGTTTGTGGTACAGCCTGGCAAAATGCAGCAACATTAATTGTGCCCGATGTAGAAAAATTTGACGGGCATATTGCCTGCAGCAGTTTATCCAGATCAGAAATTGTAATTCCTTTGTTTAAAGGCGATGAAGTTTTTGGTGTGCTTGATGTGGATAGTGAATTACTGAATCAGTTTGATGAAGTTGATAAGCAATATTTGGAGGAGATTGTAGAGTCCTTGCAAAGCCCCTGTCCCCTAAAGGGGAACTAAGGTAGTTACAGTATTTTTTGTTGCTTCAATCTTGAAATTGCTACATTTTGAATTCCCAAAAGAAAATTAAATTATCTTACACTCAAGTTCCCCTTTAGGGGCGGAGGGGCTTTAGGGGCTGCATTATCCTTCCATCCCCATAAATACCTGCAGGCATAAGTCCGGTAAGGGCTCCATTTTTTACTGATGTGCAACATTTTTTCTTTCATCGCTTTTTTATCAGTAGCATCAATTTTATACAGTTTGCACATGGCCTGTTGTATTCCTAAATCATCTACAGCAAAAATATCTTCCCTGCCAAGAGTAAACATTAAAATCATTTCTACTGTCCATTGCCCTACGCCTTTTATTTGAGTAAGGTATTTAATCAATTCTTCGTTACTCATTTTGTATAACCGGGCATCGGTAATTTTTTCATCAATAAAAAAATTACAAACATTTATTACATAGTTTGCTTTTGCATTACTTAAGCCAATAGCCCTTAAGCTTTCAAAAGGGGTTTTTATAATTTGCTCCGCAGATGGGTTTTTACCCCCATACAAAGCTAAAAAACGTTTTTGAAAAACATCTGCAACTTTGGTGCTTAGCTGCTGGCTCATTATAGAGTTGCACAAATGCAGGTGTATATTTTTTCGTTTAGATAAAACAAAAGTTTCCTGCGGCTCAATTATTTTTTTAAGCTTTTTGTCATTAGTAAGATGTTGTAGGTGTTGCATATTTTTTATTATGGCTTTAACAAGAGAGCGAACAAAATTTTACTAAGCGGACAAAGGAGAAAAAGAGTTTAAAATAATAGCACTAATTCTTTTTATCTCCACTTCTGTTTTTTCCTTTTAGCCTTTAAAAACATTCTCTTCCGAAATTATTATAAACCCTGTATATCCCATCCTTCATCAATTCAACTTTAAAATTTAATAACATTCCGTGTTTAAGATTTAACAATGAAAGTTGTGTGCGAATTTGTTTAAAATATACAGGCGGCATTGGAGTTAATGATTTTAATTCTAACACTAACATATCTTCTACTAACAAATCTAGCTTATAAGCATTGTTTATTTTTAGTTCTTCATATTCAATGGGAAGTAAAAGCTGTCGTTGAACTTTAAAACCAAGCTTCGTTAATTCAAAATACAATATTTCTTCGTACACTTTTTCAAAACAACCGGGGCCAATTTTTGAGTGAATTTTAATGCAAAGATTTATGACTACTCCTGTAAGTTTGTCAATATGCATGAGTATAAGTTTTGTTTTTTTGCTAAAGAGAGATAAAAAAGAGTTTGCTAAGAGGACAAAAGAGAAAAAGAGGTTAACCAATAGTATTAATCCTTTTTTTTCTCCTTTTCTCTTTTGTCCTCTTAGCCAATATTCCAGCTCATACCACCATCTCTCTCGTCCTTTACATTTATACCTAAATCAGTTAGCTGGTTCCTTATTTTATCACTGGTGGCAAAATCTTTTTTGGCCTTTGCCTCTTTGCGTATTTCAATTAATAAATCCATTACACCACTTAAAGCGCCGTTATCTTTTGCCTGCATACTTTGCAAACCAAAAATATCTTCTAAATAAATTTTAAATTTTTCTTTTAACAAAATCAAAGTGGGTGAAGATATATCCGTTGCTTTTATCAAACCATCTTTTATAGAATTTATAGTTGGGGCCAAATCAAACATATTGGCCAATACTTTTGCCGTGCTTAAATCATCATCCATAAATTCTTCAAACTCATTAACCAGTTTAATAACTTTTGCATCCAGTTCGGCATCTATTGCTAATTGTGTATTGGATATGGCTAATTTTCCTAAATTTTCATACGCTTCCCACAAACGCTTTAAAGCTTTTTCACTTGCTTCCAGTGCGGTGCTGCTAAAATCTAAGGGGCTGCGGTAATGGCTTTGTAAAATAAAAAACCTAACCACCATAGGGTGAAAAGCCTGCGTAAGCAAAGGATGGTTGCCGCTAAACATTTCGGTAAGTTTAATTACATTATTGTAACTCTTACCCATTTTTTTACCATTAATGGTAATCATATTATTGTGCATCCAATACCTTGCAGGTGTACGATGGTTGCAAATAGTGCTTTGGGCAATTTCACTTTCGTGGTGCGGAAACTGCAAATCCATTCCACCGCCATGTATATCAAACTCGGCACCTAAATATTTTGTAGCCATTGCCGAACACTCAATATGCCAGCCCGGAAAACCAACACCCCATGGGCTTTTCCACCTCATAATATGTTCTGGTGCTGCGTTTTTCCACAAAGCAAAATCTGCCCTGTCCCTTTTTTCTTCCTGTCCGTCAAGCTCCCTGGTTGTTTCTAATAAATCATCAATAATTCTTCCGCTCAACTTTCCATAATCATATTTGGCAGCATATTTTTTTACATCAAAATATACCGAGCCATTTATTTCATAAGCATATTCTTCTTCAATAATTTTTTCAATCATGTTTATCTGCTCCACAATATGGCCTGTTGCAGTGGGTTCAATACTTGGTTCTACACAATTAAACTGCTTCATGGCCCAATGGTAAAGGTTGGTATATTTTTGTACCAGTTCCATGGGTTCCAATCTTTCCAGCACTGCTTTTTTACTTATTTTATCTTCTGCCTCCCGTCCTTCTTCTTCAAAGTGGCCGGCATCGGTAATGTTGCGTACATAGCGTACTTTATTTCCTTTAAACGTTAAGTAGCGGTACAGCACATCAAAAGTTATGTAAGGCCTTGCATGGCCCAAGTGGCTTTCGCCGCTTACTGTGGGGCCACACACATACATGCCTACATGCCCGGGTGTAATAGGTTTAAATGTTTCTTTTTTACGTGTGTAGGAGTTATAAATTTTTAAAGGCATTGTTATTTTTTTTGTACCGGGCTGTAGTAATTCTATTATACTTCATTGGCGTCGCACTCTTGTGCAGCAACACTTTATTCGGCCCGTTAAAATTAAAGTTTCTATTTATTTATTTAGCCCCATGTAACTTGTGGGGTACAAAGATATTATACTATGCCGCAAGGGCAGCAGAAAAAATAATATGGAGTAGTTGCTTTCATTTTTTGATATAATAAAAGTACAACTATTTTTTAAATTCCACATCGGCAAAAATAGGAAAGTGATCGCTTAATTTTTTAGGGATACGTAAAAATTGCAGCACATCAAACTTATTGCTTACAAAAATATTATCAATACGCAATGTGGGGGATATGCCGCTAAAAGTGCGGCCAATGCCACTGCCCTTTTCTGCAAAAGCATTTTTCATCCCTTTGCCAATAGTGGTGTAGGCATAGCTATTGGGCACATCATTAAAATCGCCGCAAACAATTACCGGGTAAGGGCTTTTTTCTATCTCTTCCTTAATTCTTTCGGATTGTATTTTTCTTTTTAAAAACCCTTTTTTTAATTTACGGAATATATTTTTCGATTTTTTTAAATCCTCTTGGCCGGCAATAGTGGGCTTATCAATATATTCCAAATTAGTGGTACTAAATTTTAACGACTCTAAATGGATATTAAACACACGGATGGTATCTGCTTCCTTTACAATATCTGTGTATTGAAAAATTGAGTTATAATCGTAAGGATAAAAACTAATAGTTTGTTTGTTTATGATGGGGTATTTTGAAAAAGTGATGATACCAAAATGATGATTGCCATCAAAGTCTAGTTTACTGTTAAAGGAATAGTTGTAACCCGTAAACTGCTCCTGCTGCATTATATCAGGTATATAGTTTATTGCTTTACGCACACTATCGCTTCCCACCATTTCCTCAAAGCAGGCAATATCTGGCTGGTACTCTTTTATTAAATCCAGCATTTGCTGTTTTTTTTCGGGATGGGTTTTATGTTCCAAAATATCAAAATGCTCCACATTCCAGCTTATAATGCGTAATGCATTGGTTTGTTTTTGTTTTGTAAATGAAGAGGAGAATTTGAACGGGATAATATTGCTGATGGGCTTGTAAGCCAGCAATATTGCTATTGCAGAAATTAAGGACCATTTTGGTTTTACAAAACCCCAAAATAAAATAAATAGTAATAAAAACACAAGCAAGTAAAAAGCAGCCAGTGTTAAAAAACCAAGCGGCCACCAATACTGCGGATTAAAAAAACCACCATAACAGCCTAATAAAAACACCACCGCCAAAATAATATTGGCGATGATAAAAAACTTTTTAGTTACTCTGCGGAAAAGGCTTTTGGGCATTGTATAAAGATAACGTTTGCCGCTTAAAAATATTTCAATCCTTTTGTTAATTACAACTCTTCTTCACTGGCTCTTTTTAAAATATTTTTTTCTTCATCAGTAAGAAAATGATAGCCCTGCTGGCTTATTTTATCTAATATTTCATCAACCCGTTGCTGGGTTACATTAGCGGTTTTATTAAAAGGTTGCCGGTTGCCGGTATTATAAAATACTTTTTTCTTTATAGAATTGCTTTGGGGTTTTTTATTGGGGTTAAACAAATTACTTACCCATTCATATAAACTTTGCATCCCTACACTTAAATCTTTTCCTCTTCTTAATAAAACAACAAATAAAAAACCTGCCAGCGCACTGCCTAAAATGGCAAAGCTATTGGCATTAGTAAAAGAAAATGCAGTTATTAGGTTTACTAAAATAAACAAAGCCGTTAAAATCCAAACTGGAATACCCTGGCCAATATTTCGGAATATGCGGTATTTGGGCGAAAGTGTGGTTACTGCCATTGCAATTGCAGCAGTGCCTGTTTTGGAGCCATACAAAAGTATTTCATTTTTAAATAAGCGTAATGCAGGAATGGTATATACAGCTACAATAAAAAATAAAGCACCTAACAAACTGCCATAAATATAAATGGGAAAAATAAGCTTATTACCCGACAGGTCCTGCAAAATATAAGCAAATACCCATAACCAAAGCATACTGCCAAGCATATTAATTAATAAAGGAAATGTACCTAATCCTCCCTGCGAAAACATAAAAGTTAAAACCGTCCATGGCCTTTGGCTTAAAGCAGTAAGGTTACCCGGTAAGGCAAACCAATCTATTGCATCAAATGCCGGAGCCTGTTCTCCCTGGCCCTGGTGAGTGTATAAATAAAAAACCCTTGAAAGGAGTATTAAAAAAAAGAAAACAATATTAATTGCCACCAAACTAAAAAGCGCATTACCAGGTTGACCAAGTGAAAATCTTCGTCTTGTTAAATTTTTATAGCCCTGATACCTATCAGACTCTCCCATGATACAATTTTATTTTGCTCTATAAATTTACTAACAGTTAAACCAAATAAATGTTAAGAGTTAATAGAAAGTTTTTCTATTGGTTTTATTCCAGTATAATACTAATAAAAATCCAACAATAGCGCCGCCTAAATGTGCAAAGTGTGCAACGTTATCGCCAGGTATACCAGCAAAGCCTCCAAATAAATCTATAGCCACCATTATTGGAATGGCAATTTTAGCCTTAATTGGAATGGGTATAAACATCATATACATAGGCGTGTTTGGAAATAAATAAGCAAATGCTGCCATTACCCCCATAATTGCACCCGATGCGCCAACTGCACCACCCAGAAAATATTTTGGAATATACCCTTCAGTTACAATGGCCTGATTGTACATCGCCTGGGTAATATTCCCGACTTCGGGATTTCTTACATACTGCATTATTAAATGAAATGTAGCTGCGCCAAGGCCAGATAGAAGATAAAAAATTAAAAACTTCTTTGACCCCCAAAATTTTTCAAGGTTACTTCCAAACATCCACAAGGCAAGCATATTAAATATTATATGCACTAATAAATTGGGTGAATGGGCAAACATATGTGTAATGATCTGGTAAGGTTTAAAAAAATCGCTGTTTACCGGATACAATGCAATAGCATCAGTTACATTATCCCCAATTAATTTTTGAGCAGCATAAACCAGCACATTAATTATAATAAGATTAAAAACAACCGGGGTTTCTCTTTGTATTTTGTTACCTGAGTTAAAATAAGCCATATGCCAAAGTTAGGATAATTATAATTTTATTGTAAGCAGCACCACACATTCTATATGGTGTGTATGGGGAAACATATCTACCGGCTGAATTTTTTCTACTGTGTATTTTTCGCTGAGCAAAGCAATGTCACGGGCCTGAGTAGCAGTATTACAGCTTACATAAACAATTTTTGGTGCAGCAATCTCTAAAAGTTTAGTTACTAATTTATCATGCATACCGGCACGTGGCGGGTCGGTAATAATAACATCTGGCTTATCGTGTGCTGCAAAAAAATCGTCATTGCAAATTTTAATAACATCGCCGGTAAAAAATTCGGCATGGGTAATATTATTTAATGCCGCATTTTCTTTTGCATCTTTAACAGCATCTTCAATAACCTCTACCCCAATTATTTTTTTTGCGTTTTTACTTAAAAAAATACCAATGCTGCCTGTGCCGCAATATAAATCGTACACCACTTCGTTACCAGTTAAGCCAGCAAAATCCCTGGTTACTGTATAAAGCTTTTCGGCTTGTTTGGTATTGGTTTGAAAAAATGATTTAGGCGAAATTTTAAACACAAAATCCCCTAACTTTTCTATTACAAACCCTTTTCCAAAATATACCTGCGGTGTTAAATCATAAATCGTATCATTCCATTTAGGGTTAATAGTAAATAATAAAGTGGTTATTGATGGCACTTGTTGTAATAAATGCTGCAGCAGTTTTGTACGTTCCGTTTCATTGTCGTTATTAAAAACAATATTCACCATTAACTCTCCGGTGCGGCAGTAACGGATAATAATATTACGCAGCCACCCGGTATGTTGCCTGGCATCATAAAAGGAATAGCTGTTTTGTAAAGCAAAATCTCTTACCGTATTGCGGATGATATTATTTACATCATCCATCAAGTAACATTCATCAATATTAATTATTTTATCAAACAGGCGTGGTACGTGAAAACCTAAAGCCCCCCCACCCCCCAAAGGGGGGATTTTGAACACTCCAATTTTAGAAAGATCTTTTAAAGAATCAAGCTCTTCGGAAATCGCCCCTTTGGGGGGTGGGGGGGCTGGGTAATACTCCTTATTACTGAATGTAAACTCCAGTTTATTGCGATAGTATTTATCATCATCTGCCCCAATTATAGGAAGTATTTGTGGTAACGTTACTTTTCCAATCCTTTTTAAATTTTGTTCTGCTTCCTGTTGTTTGTACTGTAATTGCTTTGCATAAGGCAGCATTTGCCATTTGCAGCCACCGCAAATGCCAAAGTGTTTACAAAACGGGGCTACTCTTTCACGGGAATATTCTTTTATTTGCTGTACCCTGCCCTCTGCCCAGTCTTTTTTATCTTTAGTTATAAAAACATCGGCCACATCGCCGGGCACGGCTCCCGATATAAAAATTACTTTGCCATCTTGCTTTGCTAATGCTTTTCCTTCGGCAGCATAATTGGTAACTAAAATGTTTTCCAGTATTATTTTCTTTTTTTGTCTTTTCACGGCTGCAAAAATACCTTATTAATTATCAATATGGTTTTGTTAACGAATTGTAATTGTTAAATTGGGTAAACAGGAAGGATAGTCAATTAATCAGCGATTTTAAATACATTTGCTATCCTTAAATAATATGAAAAAATATATCTTTTTCTTAGTTGCAATAATTGCCTGTGCAAAGGGTTTTACCCAGGGTTACCAGGTTACCCTGCAGGTACCTCAGTACAAAAGTGGTATTGCTTACCTTACCTATTACATGGGGCCTAATTTAAATGTTGCCGATTCTGCCGCGGTAAGCAATACAGGTATAGCCATATTTAAAGGCAATAAAAAATTGCCGGGAGGCATTTATGTTATTGTTTTACCGGGTAAAGTTTTAAGAATGGAATTTTTAATTGATAAAGAACAAAAAATAGTTGTAAAAGCAGATACTACAGACCTTGTAAACAAAACTGTGGTTACCGGCTCAAAAGAAAATTTGCTGTATGTACAATACCAAAAGTATGTTGCAAAAATTGGTAAACAACTGCAGGCAGAAAGGCTTGCGTACATTTCTTCGGTAACCATACAGGATTCTTTATTACACGAAAAAAAATATAACCTGTATAATAACGAATTAAATGCCTTTAGAGAAGGGATTATAAAAAATCAGCCTGGCTCTATGATGGCGGCCCTGTTAAAGGCTATGAAAGAGCCGGTGGTTCCTGTTAAAACTCCATTAACCTTGGAAGATACTTTGAAAAATTATAATTATTACAAACCACATTACTGGGATGGGGTAAGTTTTATGGACGAAAGAATTATACGTACACCTTTCTTTTTAAAAAAGATAGAGCGGTATTACCGGGAAACAATTGCTCAATCGGCGGACAGTATTATAAGAGATGTGGATTATAAACTATTATTGGCCAGAAGTTGCCCCGAAATGTATACGTTTTTATTAAACTGGCTGACGGATGAATATATAAATCCGAAATACATGGGGCTGGATGCAGTGTTTGTACACCTGTTTGAAAAATACCACAGCAAGGGTTTAACCAACTGGCTAAACGAAAAACAAATGGAAGTAATTAGCCGCAGGGCATATATGTTAATGGCTAACTTAATTGGGGAAAAGGGCGCCAATCTGGAAATGATTGACAGCAGCGGAAAACCAACATCCCTGTATGATGTTAATGCAGATTATACAGTAATTTGTTTTTGGGATCCTAACTGTGGCCATTGTAAAGAAGAAGTGCCGCGTTTAGATTCTATTTACCAGGCCAGCTGGAAAAAGCATAATGTAAAAATTTATGCGGTACTTACCCCTGACGCTAAAGAAAATATAAAGCCGGAATGGCTTAAGTTTATTACCGAGCATAAACTTAATGAATGGACACATGTATATAAAACCAGGGAAATGGAAGACGCTGATTTTGCAGCACAAAAACCCGGCTTCCGCCAGTTGTATGATATAACATTAACGCCAACTTTATACCTGCTGGATAAAGACAAAAATATTATCGGAAAAAAACTAACCCTGCTTCAGCTAAACGAATTACTTGAAGTAAAATGGAAAACTAAACCTTAAAACACTTACCACTGATGAAAAATATTTTATTACTTCTTACACTTACACTCGGTTTTTCTTCTTTGTTTGCCCAAACACTTTTTACTTATGGTGCTAATGCAGTAAGTAAAGAAGAGTTTTTACGGGCTTACAATAAAAACAAAACAACCACTGCCGATAAGGAGGCTGCACTCAGAGAATACCTTGACCTGTATTCAAAATTTAAATTAAAGGTTAAAGCCGCAAAAGATGTAAGGCTGGATACGCTTCCGCAATTAATTAATGATTTACAAAATTTCCGCAGCCAGGTTGATGAAACCTACATGACGAATGAAA
>JAYSTT010000273.1:0-8682 GCA_043719495.1 Ferruginibacter sp.
GATAAACTTTTAGAACATAACAGTAATAATTTTTTAGCAGCTTTACATTTTAACGATGATAAAATTGGTATTGCTTTTTTAGATATCAGCACCGGCGAATTTTTTTTAGCAGAAGGCGATGCCGCTTATGCCGACAAATTATTACAAAGCTTAAAACCTGCGGAAGTAATTTTTCAACGCAACAGGCAAAAACAATTTAAAGAATTATTTGGCACTAAATTTTTTACCTACACTTTAGATGAATGGATTTTTGCAGAAGCGTATGCTACCGAAAGTTTATTAAAACATTTTGGTACACACAGCTTAAAAGGTTTTGGAATTGAAAATTTAACTACAGGGATAATTGCCGCTGGTGCAGTGTTACATTATTTAAAAGATACCGAACATCCCAACCTGGGCCATATCACATCTATACAAAGAATTGATAAAGATGATCATTTATGGATGGATCGTTTTACAATACGAAATTTAGAGTTGTTTGGCAGCGAAGGCCATAATACTTTATTAAAAGTAATGGACAATACCTGTAGTGCCATGGGCGCAAGATTATTGAAACGCTGGATAATTATGCCGTTGAATAATATTGATAAAATAAACGAACGCTTACATACTGTAGAATTTTTTATAAAAGAAACAGATACCAGAAATAAAATTACACAGCATATTAAGCAGGCGGGTGATGTAGAAAGATTAGTGAGTAAAGTGCCGCTGAAAAAAGTTAACCCACGGGAGGTATTGCAAATTGCAAAAGGCCTGCAACAAACAGAAGCCATTAAAATTATTTGTGAATCATCTGCTAATGATTATTTAAAAAGATTAGGTGATTCACTTAACCCCTGTAAATTTATTTTAGACAGAATTATAAAAGAGTTGAATGAAAACCCTCCCGTTGCGGCGGCAAAAGGTGGTGTAATTGCCAACGGTATTAATGAAGAATTAGACGAGTTAAGGAAAATAGCCAGCGGTGGTAAAGATTATCTAATTCAGTTGCAGCAGAAAGAAGCATTGGCAACGGGCATATCTTCTTTAAAAATTAGTTTTAATAATGTATTTGGTTATTATTTAGAAGTTACTCATGCACATAAAACCAAAGTACCAGATACATGGATACGCAAACAAACTTTAGTAAATGCAGAGCGTTATATAACTCCTGAATTAAAAGAGTACGAGGAAAAAATTGTTGGTGCCGAAGATAAAATTCTTGCGATAGAAATGCAGTTGTTCGAAAAATTATTAAACGAATTGCAGGATTATATTGCACCTATGCAGGTTAACGGGCATGTAATGGCCATACTGGATTGCTTGAGTTGTTTTGCCAGCAATGCATTACAATTTAATTACAAAAAACCTTTGCTTAGTGATGGTAATATTTTAAATTTAAAAGACAGCCGGCACCCGGTAATAGAAAGATATTTACCTGTTGGCGAACCTTATATTGCTAACGATATTTTATTAGATCCATCATCTCAACAAATAATTATTTTAACCGGCCCCAATATGAGTGGTAAGAGTGCCATACTAAGGCAAACCGCACTTATTACTTTAATGGCACACATGGGTAGTTTTGTGCCAGCATCGGACGCAAAAATCCCTTTAACAGATAAAATATTTACAAGGGTAGGAGCTAGCGATAATTTAAGTGGGGGCGAAAGTACCTTTATGGTGGAGATGAATGAAACTGCCAGCATCATCAACAACATCACCAGCCGCAGTTTAATTTTACTGGATGAAATTGGCAGGGGTACATCTACCTACGATGGTATTTCTATTGCGTGGAGTATTGTAGAACATTTGTACAACAGTCCGCACTCTCCCAAAACATTATTTGCAACACACTACCACGAATTAAATGAACTGGAAAATAAATTGCCTTCGGTTAAAAATTATCATGTTACCAATAAAGAAGTAGGTAATAAAATTATTTTTCTGCGTAAGCTTGCACCTGGTGGTAGTGTACATAGTTTTGGTATACATGTGGCACGTATGGCAGGTATGCCGCCATCTTTAATTAATAGGGCCAACGAAATTTTATTGCAGTTAGAAGAAAGCCGCAATACCAATACCGATGAAACGGTAAAACAATTAAGCACCCCAAAAATGCAGCTCAGTATTTTTGATGCACACTCCGATACTTTTGAAGAGATTAGAAAATTGCTGGAAGCGGTTGATATAAATCGTTTAACACCTGTAGAAGCCTTGTTGAAATTGCAGGAGATAAAAGGGAAAGTGAAATAGAATTATATAAATAAGTACACAATATTTATCCCTCTTTACCTGTTAAAACCTTATTAACACTTGCAGCATTTTTACTAATAAAAGTATCTTTATAATAATTTAGCTTCACTTATGTTTAAAAGGATACCAATTTTATTGCTTTTTATTGTTGTTGTAGTAGTAAAAAACTATGGTCAAGCTTGCTCTCTTCCGGGGATGACGCCAGATCAAGCAATTCCTGTTTGTGGTACAGCGGTATTTCACCAAGCTTTAGTAACTAATTGTACAGGAGCCGATGTTGCCCATACTGGTTGCCCCGAACCTGTAACCTCTAGCAGCTCTTTTTGGTATAAATTTACTTGCTTTCAATCTGGCACATTAGGCTTTTTAATGAATGGCCTTTCTAATATTGATGATTACGATTGGATTTTGGTAGATATTACTGGTAGAAATCCTAACGATGTTTTTACTGATGCTTCTTTACAAGTTTCGTTAAATACTTATGGTACAAGCGGTAATGGTAGCGGTGCACCATTTCCTAACTCACCAACTGGATGCAGGGCAGGTGCAACAGGTAACGTTCATTGCCAGGGTGATGCATCTACCAACTCACCTTTTAATGCAATGCCAAATATTGTTTTAGGACATGATTATTTGTTAATGGTTACCAATTGGGCTAAAAGTACTTCTGGCTACGATTTATCTTTTACCGGTGGTACTGCAAGTATTACCGACCCTAAAGAACCTCATTTACAAAACTCCAGAGCAATTTGCGATGGTACACAAGCAGTAATAACAACCAACAAGCGCATGAAGTGTACCTCACTTTCGGCTAATGGTAGCGAATTTACTATTACTCCTGCTGTTGCAACTGTTATTGGGGCAACTGGTTTTGGATGTTCCACTGGTTTTGATATGGATTCAGTAATTCTTACGCTGAGTAATCCTCTGCCACCAGGTAATTATATTATTACCATAAAAAATGGTAACGATATAAACACTTTAAAAGATAATTGCGATAGATTAATACCCGTAGGGGAAAATATACCAATGATTGTTTATCCGCAATTTCCCACGTCAATGGATAGCCTGGGTAAAGTAGGTTGTGCACCGGATGAATTGCAACTGGATTTTAGTAAACAGCTCAGGTTCATAAAGTGTAATAGCATTGCTGCAGATGGCAGCGATTTTAAAGTAAACACCCTATCCGGTACAGGGCCTGTTACAGTAATCGGGGCATCCGGAGTTTGTGCTGCAGATGGGTTAACCGCTTTTATTAAAGTAAAACTAGCTGCACCTATTCAAACAAAAGGAGTGTACCGGATACAATTGCAAACCGGAAGCGATGGCAATACCATCATTAATGAATGCGGACAGGAAACACCTGCAGGCGCTGCCATTATTTTTACTACGAAAGATACAGTTAATGCAGATTTTACTTACAGCATCAATTTTGGTTGCAAAAGAGATACCATCAATTATTTTCATGATGCCAGAAACGAAGTGAATTTATGGAAATGGAATTTTGATAATATCCGCAACAGTGATTTACAAAACCCATCAATGCTGTATGCAACATTTGGGCAAAAAACAGCGCAATTAATTGTATCAAACGGGGTGTGTAAAGATACTTCTGCAATTATAAATATTTTGTTGGATAACGAACTAAAAGCAAGGTTTGAAGCCACTGCAATTGTTTGCCCTGGTGATTTTGCAAACTTTAAAGACACCAGTATTGGAAATATTTTACAATGGAACTGGAACTTTGGAAACGGGAACACCAGTTTATTAAAACAACCACCACCACAAACTTATCCTTTTACAAATATTGTACACGATGTGCCGGTGCAATTAATTGTAACCAATAATATTGGCTGCAGAGATACTGCAACACAAAAAATAAAAGTAGTGGGCAACTGTTATATTGATGTACCCAATGCTTTTACACCCAATGGCGATGGGCTTAATGATTTTCTTTATCCTTTAAATGCTTACAAAGCAAAAGATCTTTCCTTTAAAGTATATAACCGTTTTGGGCAATTGTTATTTTCCACCACCGATTGGACAACTAAATGGGATGGCACATTTAAAGGGCAGGGAGCCGATCCCGGAACTTATGCTTGGATATTGCAGTACACCCACACCGATACAGGCAACCGGGTAGAACAAAAAGGAACAACAATTTTGTTAAGATAGTTTTGATTGGATTTACTTGCCCTTTTCTGAAAGAAAATAGGATTTGTAATTAATAAAAATATAATGAATCAATACAAGGATTTATTTAGCTTTTTATGCTATCGGGCAGCTAATAAATATCAAAAAGATTTAGCAAGGCTCAAGTACCCTCTGACATAGCCCAAACACAAGTATATTTATGTATATTGTGCATGCCAGGGTCTAAATAATTTTTACTGATACTTAAGCATCTTATATGTATCTATGTAAGACTATATTCTTTTTGTTATTAGTTTTTTTATCACAATCAGGCACAGGGCAGGTCTATTGTTCTTCCATAGGCCAAACACCTGCATCAGCTATTATAATATGTAAAGATAATGCTGTAATTAACCAATCAGTGGTAGCAGCTTGTGCAACTAATCCCATATGGATTCCATTTTGTTCAACCAAAGATAAATATTATGATTATACCCCTGTATGGTATAAATTCACTTGTTCAGGGGCAGGCAACTTTGGTTTTGAAATTAAACCTAATAATGCTGGTGACGATTATAACTGGGCATTGTTTGACGTTACCGGGCATCCCCTCATCGACATATTTACCAGATTTCCTAACAGTACATTGGTAATCAGTAGTAACTGGTCGGGCAGTCCCGGGGCTACGGGAGCTTCACCATCAGGCATGGGCGTTAATCAATGTTATTCTGTTCCTTCAGACAATGCCACTACTTTTAACATTATGCCGCAATTATTACTGGATCACACTTATTATTTAATGGTAGGCCACCCGTTGAATACACCGCAAAGCGGTTATCAATTAACGTTACAAAATGGTACTGCAAGCATTGCCGACCCAACATATCCCAATCTGGGTTCTGCTGTTTCTTTTTGTGGCGGGCAAAGTATTGTAGTTAAACTTACTAAGAAGGTTACATGTGAATCACTTTCTGGCGACGGTTCTGAATTTGAAATCAATCCTCCTTTAGCCAGTGTAATTGGGGCAAGTGCATTTAGTTGCTTTACCGCTTTGGATGCTGATTCAATTACTCTAAGACTTAACCAGTCGGTACCGGCAGGTACATATAATATTGTTGTTAAAAAAGGCAGTGATGGTAATACATTATCTGATTTTTGTGATCAGTTTATTAATGAAGGTGTAACTGTTCCGGTAGTGATAGCTCCTTTCTTTCCAATAAAAATGGACAGCATTACAGCACCGGAATGTGCTGCTGATGAAATACAACTGGTATTCAGCAAGAATATCAGGTGTGGCAGCATTGCAGCAAATGGCTCAGATTTTATTATTACCGGAAACACTCCAGTAACTATAACAAGAGCTTTAGGAGTTTGTGATTACACAAACCTTGCCTCAGTAATAAGGATAAAATTATCGGCACCCTTAGTTACTAAGGGCAATTATACAATCCAATTGGTTAAGGGCACCGATAACAATACCTTACTGGATGAATGCGGGCTATCTGTTTTGGTTGGTACAACACTTACCTTCTCATCAAAAGATACAGTGAATGCAGATTTTAGTTACAAAGTAAATTTGGGGTGCAAGTTTGATACTATTAATTACTTTCATGAGGGTGCAAATGAAGTAAATAAATGGATATGGAATTTTGATAACCAACACAGCAGCATGTTACAAAACCCTCAGGTACTGTATGATACTTTTGGGATGAAACGTATTCAGCTCACTGTTTCTAATGGAGTATGCAGTGCCAGCAGTGCGTGGGTTCCTGTGTTACTGGGGAATGAATTGAAAGCGGTATTTGAAGCAACAAATCTTATATGCCCGGGTGATGTTGTTCACTTTAAGGATTATAGCATAGGGAATATTATTGCATGGAACTGGAGTTTTGGCAATGGTACTGGCAGCATATTGCATTCACCTCCTGCGCAATCATATCCAATACCAAATGCCATTACAGATGTTAACGTGCAGTTGGTTGTGAAAAATGATATTGGTTGCCAAAGTACCGCTACGCAAAAGATTACTTTGTTTAATGAATGCTATGTTTGGGTACCCACTGCATTTACACCCAATAACGATGGTATCAATGATTATCTTTACCCACTTAATGCTGATAAATTTACTGGCTTGGTATTTAGAGTGTATAACCGGTATGGAAAGTTGGTGTTTGAAACCAATAAGTCGGATAACCGCTGGGACGGACGCATCGGAGGGCAGGATGCTGACTCTGGTACCTATATTTGGATATTGCAGTACAATAATACCTATTCAGGCAGGAGAGTTGAAAAAAGAGGCACTTCTGTTTTGTTACGGTAAACTTTTTTCACCTCAACCCATTAACTTTTTCCTTTCATCTCTCTCTTCTCTCAGCATAGCACCAAAATCCATTTTACGTACCATCGTTTTTATTACCAATGCAATACGTTTAGCTTTGGTAACATCCGATTTTGCACTGTTGATCCATTTGGTAAAATAATTGCGGTGGCCCTGGGGTAAACTATTAAAATATTTCAACGCTTCGGGTTCATCTTCCATACATTCCAATAATTCAGCAGGAGGAAGAATGGGTGAGTCATCAATTGAAAGTTGAACTTTAAGCGGGGCACCTTTTCTTTTACCAATGCCTTTACGCATGGCAGCATTTACAGACATTATAAAATTTCCTTCCCCCATTGGTATCAGTGCCACTTTTTCAATTTCAAAATCGTCAAGCCTGCCTTTTACCCGAAACGATTTTTTATTTCCGGGCTTTAATTGCTTTGCAATTTTTTCAGGAATGCTGATATAAGTCCAGCCGGTTTTCTCGCCCTGCTTATCAAATTTTAATATGGTAGTGGAAAATTTTACCATGAGCTGCTATTCAAAAATAATATTTTTATATAGTACGGTTTCCATCAGCATACAAATTTATCAATGATTGCAAGCTGTCTTTTAAAACTCCTGAAGCCTCATCAAAATAATTATCTTTACTTTTTTTAGAAGCTTTATTATCGGTTGATTTTTTTATAGTAGCTTTTACCAGTTCAAGGTCATCAAAAAAAGTCGGGATATTTTTTTCATAAAAAGGATTCACGGCTTCAATATCTATTAACAAGTCTTCATACTCAGTTATAATGCTGTTGATGTCTTTTATGTTCTCCAGGGAATGCCTTCTGGGAATTCTATCAAATAATAAAGTTAATGTTGCTGTTGCCGGTTTCATTTAGCGTTTGTTTGGTATGCTGTAAACAAATGTACGGCAAAGGCTGTAATCTTTTACTTACATTAACCTATTGCAAAACTTAAGGAGCTGAAAAAAAAATCTTTAACCCAATGTTAGCATAACTGGCAGTAAATTTGCATAATAATATTAAAAAATAATTATGAAAAGATTTATATTTCTTTTGCTGGCTGTGGCAGCCGTTTCATTTGTAAATGCTCAGGGTATTTTAAGCAAAATAAAAAAAGCAACTTCTAAGGATAGCAGTGGAAATATAATTTCGGGTATTGGAAAAAAAATACCCTCCGGCAATGGAAACAGCCTTAGTAACGATGAAATTATTAGTGGGTTAAAAGAAGCATTAAGTATTGGTACAGACAGTGCTGCAAAAAGGCTGCATAAAACTGATGGTTTTTTTGCTAATGCTGCCCTAAAGATTTTAATGCCCGACGAAGCAAAAAAAGCAGAAGCGACATTACGTAAAGCAGGCCTGGGTTCTCTGGCAGATAAAGCAATATTGTCAATGAACAGAGCGGCCGAAGATGCAGCTGGCGGCATATCGGGTATATTTATTGATGCAGTAAAACAAATGACTGTAACTGACGGATTGAAAATATTACAGGGCGGCGATTTTGCAGCAACCGATTATTTAAAATTAAACACTTCTTCAAAGCTTACAGAAAAAATGAGGCCTGTTATAGAAGCCTCATTGGCCAAAGTAAATGCTACTAATTACTGGAAAGATGTTTTTACAGCTTATAATAAATTGTCTTTTGGCAAAACACCCGTTAATACCGACCTCTCTTCGTATGTAACAGAAAAATCAATGAGCGGTATCTTTTATTCTATTGGACAGGAGGAACAGAAAATAAGAAAGGACCCTGCAGCACAGGTAACCTCATTGTTAAAGAAAGTTTTTGGTAAATAGATTACACTTTCCATTTTATCAGAAACAGCTTATTTTTTAATTATCTCTAATTTAAAAAGTGTTATCGGGCAAATTAATTTGCAGAGAATATTCAAGAGCAGTTTTTTAGTTGGGTTTAGTTTTGTAGAATTGCCTTTCTGGGTTGTGTAATAATTAACTCAATATTATTCCTCCAGTTTTTTT
>JAYSTT010000274.1:0-3548 GCA_043719495.1 Ferruginibacter sp.
TCATTTTATGTAATGCTATTCTTCTTCAGCAAACCATACGTTATGCTGTTCCTGTACTCTGATAAAAGTGGTTCGTTTAGTTAATTCCTTTAAATACGATGCTCCAACATAAGTGCATGCTGATCGTAACCCACCTAAAATATCCAGTATGGTTTCATTTACTTCGCCCCTGTAGGGCATTTTAATAGTCTTACCTTCTGATGCTCTGTATTCAGCAATACCACCGGCATATTTATTCATGGCAGTTTCGGAACTCATACCATAAAAAAGTTTAAATTTTTTGCCCTTTTCATCTTCTGCCAATTCTCCTCCGCTTTCTTTATGACCTGCAAGCATACCACCCAGCATTACAAAATCAGCACCACCCCCAAATGCTTTTGAAATATCACCAGGTACTTTACATCCACCATCAGAAATTATTTGCCCGCCCAGGCCATGTGCAGCATCGGCACATTCAATAATGGCAGATAACTGCGGGTAACCCACGCCGGTTTTTACCCTTGTGGTACAAACAGAGCCGGGGCCAATACCCACTTTAATAATATCTGCACCCGAAAGTAATAATTCTTCCACCATTTCTCCTGTTACTACATTGCCTGCAATTATTACTTTTTCAGGATAGTTTTCTCTTGCCTTTTTTAAAAAATCAACAAAGTGCTGTGAGTAGCCATTGGCAACATCAATACATATAAAACGGATTGCCGGGCAGGCTTTTATAATTTGATGCAGTTTTTCTGCATCAGTATTTGTGGTTCCTGTACTTACACTTATATAATAAGTTATTTCATCCGGAGCGGCTTTTATAAAGTCCACCCATTGATCAACACTGTAATATTTATGAACAGCAGTTATCAATTGATGTTGTGCTAATACAGTAGCCATTTCAAATGTGCCTACTGTATCCATATTTGCTGCAATTATTGGAATACCTTCCCATTTGTTGCCAGCATGCCTGAAATGAAATTTTCTTACCAGAGAAACTTCTGCTCGTGATTTAAGGGTAGAACGTTTGGGCCGGATCATCACATCTTTAAAACCCAGTTTAATATCATTTTCTATACGCATTCAAATATATTTTGTACAGGAAAGTTAAGTAAAACAATGCGCTGTATAAACAGGAGTTTTCAACAAATCAAAATAATAATCAGCAGTAATGCATGCAATTATTGTTGGCAGTTTTTAATATTTTGAATACCCCGGTAAGAGTGAATTAAACAGTTTTAATTTTGGCCAATATCATTTAATTTTTCCGGTTGCTAAGTTCAATAAGTTTCTGTTGAAGTTTTTTTGGATTGCCCATAAATTTTTCCAGGTTAAATAATTCCACCTTCCTGAATTCAACAGGATGGCTTTCGCTTTGCAGAGAAATAGTACCTGAGCTGATTAAGGTTCCGCCTTTTAGCCCTGCTTGCTTTACCCATTTATCATTGCCATCATACTGTGGTTTTTCATATACCAATACGGTATCCTTTTCAACAATATGTTTTATAATAGAATCTCTTAACACCAATACTTGTACCCTCACCCATTGGTCTCCATGATAAGTTTTTGAAGTAGAATTAACACAATGAGGTGTAAATAATTTCCCCTGCATAACTACGTTTGTACCAGGTGAGCACAAATTGTTGGTTGTTCTTTCATTGATACCATCTCCACCCAATAATTGTGCTTCAAGAGATATTGGAAAATCCTGATCAATCGCCATACTTTCCGGAGATTGTCCATGTAGCATAAGGCCACTGTTGCGAAAAGCCCAATCCGGCCCGTCCTTTATTTGTTCACCGGTAAACCGGTATTCTACCAGCAGCAGGTAGGCGGAGAATTGCTTATTATAAAAGAGGTGGCCAAACTGTTCTTTAAAACCATCATATTTATCATAACTTACTTTCAGTACTCCGTTTTCTACACGAAAAGTATTTCCGAAATTATCATTCACCGGGTGGTCTTTAATTTTAATAGTCCAACCTTCCAGATTTTTTTTATTAAAAAGTTGTATCCACTTATTCCTACCTTCTTTTTTCTGGGCAATAGCTGAAACTGCTATCATCAATAAAACAGCAGAGAATATTTTTTTCATTTCAGGAGAAATTTTTCAGGTAATTTATTGCAGTAAGTTAAAGTTAATATTTTAAAACATGAGGCAAATAGCACAAAAATATTTATTTGCCAAAGTTCTACTATTTGACAATATTATTTTAATGATCATTTTTTATTTTCCGTTTCCAAAATCTGTTTTGCCTCCTCATCGTCATATTTATCAATCAGTTTATTCAATTGTTGCTTTAATTGGGTGGTAATTTTTTCATAGCCCTTCTTTCCATAAATATTATTCATTTCATGAGGATCTTTTTGCAAATCATACAACTCCCAGCCGGTTATTTTTTCATAAAACCGAATCAATTTACAGGAATTTGTTTTTATGCCAAAATGGGGACATACACTATGGGTAGTAGTTTCATAATAATGATAATACAATTCATTTCGCCAGAGGCTATTTTTCGGGGTAAATAAAGGTTTCATAGATGCTCCCTGCATTTCTTTAGGTATCGGTACTCCTGCCAAATCCAGCATAGTTGGTGCAATATCCAGATTCATCACCATTTGGTTTATTGCAGTTCCTGGTTTTACCACAGCAGGGTAACGCACCATCATCGGTGTTCTAAATGACTCTTCATACATCCATCGCTTATCAAACCATCCATGTTCGCCCAGGTAAAAACCCTGGTCCGACATATAAATAACTATGGTATTTTCTTTCAGGTGATGTTTGTCCAGATAGTCCAAAGTTCGGCCCACATTACGGTCAATGGAATGAGCTGTGTTCAGGTAATCCTTCATGTAACGTTGAAATTTCCATTCGGTAAGTGCATTGCCGGATAAATTCCTTGCTTTCAGATCGTCCTCAATTTTTTTATAATAAGGTTCAATTATTTTTCTTTGTTCAGCATTTAATCTTTCAAAGCCCACTTTGTCTGTTTCATTTATTTTCATTTTTAAATCATAATCTAATAACATCGTTTTAGAAATGGTCATGTCCTGCGCAGCAGCTGCGTTCCTGTTTTTATACTCATCATAAAAATTTGCAGGTAATGGAAAATCAACTTCATCATACCTGCCCAGGTCAGTCAAGTCTGGTAACCATGTTCTATGTACTGCTTTATGCCCGATAACCAGGCAAAATGGTTTTAAACTATCTCTTTTATTTAACCAGTCTTCCGAAAAGTCTTCAATTAAATTGGATACATATCCGTCAAATTTTTTCTGTTTCCCATCCATACTAATAAAATCAGGATTATAGTATTGTCCCTGGCCTGGTAATATTTGCCAAAAACTAAACCCCTGTGGCATACTGGTAAGATGCCATTTACCGATCCATGCTGTTTGATAACCTGTCGTTTGTAATTGTTTTATAAATGTTTGCTGGGTCCCATCAAAAACAGACTTGTCATTATCCTTAAAGCCATTTTTGTGACTGTACTTTCCCGTTAGTATAACGGCCCGGCTGGGGCCACAGATAGAATTAGTTACATAGGCCTTGTTAAAAATTG
>JAYSTT010000275.1:0-8664 GCA_043719495.1 Ferruginibacter sp.
AGGTCCTGAAAAATAACATTGCCACCTGCAACTGTACTGCCCTCATTAATTATAGCAGCATATTCTGATGCATTTAACACCCCAATGGTATTCATAACTTCCTGTACCCCATAATTGCTGCTTACAGTAATTTCTGTTTTTTGATTTTTTCTTCCCGATTTAGTAGTAACTACTATAACTCCATTACCGCCCTTTACACCATAAATTGCTGTTGTAGCAGCATCTTTAAGAACACTGATAGATTCAATATCTGCGGCATTAATAGAATTAAAGTCGGTAAGGGATTGCGGAACCCCATCAATAATTACAACCGGATCGGTACCGGAAAAAGAAGGAACACCCCTTACCAATACTGTTGGTTTTGCACCAGGAGAACCCGGAGATATTACTGTAACTCCCGAAGCCCTGCCTTGTAAAGCCTCTTCAGCCCTTACTGGCTTAAGTTTTTCGATATCCGCAGCTTTTACTGTGGAAATAGCACCAGACACTTTGGTTATTTTTTGTGTGCCATAACCTACTACCACTACTTCATTCAAATTTTTAGTAGATTCCTCCATATTAATGTCGACTGGCCCGGCATTATTTACCTTATATCTTACAGCCTCCATTCCCGCATAAGAAATAATAAGAGTTGAGCCTTTTTGGGCTGAAATGATAAATTTTCCACCAGCGTCTGTTATAACCGAGCTTGTAGTTCCCTGCACAGATACCGAAGCACTGATTAAGGGCTCGCCTGTAACTTTGTTTTTAACCTTTCCAGAAACGGAAATGGTTTGTGCAATGACTTGCTGAAGAAAGCAGCAGCAAATTATGCCAATACACAATAATGTGAGTTTTAATTTCATGAGCAATCGTTTTTGGTTTGTGTAATAATAAGATTGTAAATATATATAGTACCCCTACAGGTTTAAAATAAATAGCCACAACATTACTACATCATAAAATGTAAATAATTGATTTTAAGGCTACTTACACTACATCAATACTACATCAGTCAATTTTTTATATCTTCACAAAGCAATAATTTACTGCAGAAATGAAAAAACTGCTTCTACTTATATTTTTACCCTTTAGCATGTGCGGCCAAAATACTATTGGGTTGCCGGATGTTATAAATTATTCCAAGCAACTATACAACGCAGGGTTACAAAACTGGGATGTTAAACAAGACAGAAATGGAATTGTTTATTTTGCCAACAATGAAGGATTGCTTTGTTTTGACGGCATGTACTGGAATCTTTATTCTTTGCCCAACAAAACAATTGTACGTTCTGTAGAAATTGGAGCTGATAATAAAATTTATGTAGGCGGGCAGGATGAACTAGGCTATTTTACCCCTGCCAAAAACGGCCAGTTGCATTATAATTCTTTAACAAAGTTTATCCCCTTCGGGGATAAAAACTTTGGCGATGTATGGGATATTATATCTTTTAGTAAGAATATTTTCTTTCGTTCTAAAAACAAGATTTTCAAATTAGACAATGATTCAGCGTTAACTTTCAATGCACCATCAGAATGGTCATATTTAGGCTTATGTAATGGGAAATTGTACGCACATGATTACAAAACTGGATTAATGGTTTTTGAAAATAATATTTGGAAACCAGCCTTTATAAAAAATGAACTTCCAATCAATGAACCTGTTACCGGCCTGCTCTCTAAAAATAAAGACAGTGCTATAATCACTACTTTAAAAAACGGATTGTTCATTTTATCCAATACAGGAATCGAAAAACTACAATCACTCAATAATAAGCTTTTTGAGAATGAAAGAATTTATGCCACTACCGCTGTAAATAATGAATGGATTGCTTTAGCTACAAACAATAGCGGTATTTATATCATTGACCATAAAGGTAATATTATACAAAGCTTTTCCGGTACCGAAGGCTTACAAAATAATAATGTATTAAGTATTTTTCTTGATAATCAAAGTAATTTATGGTTGGGTCTGGACAATGGAATTGATTTGATTACCTATAACAGCGCAATTAAACAAATTAAACCATTATTAAATGATGGTTCAGGCTATACAGCAATTATTTATAAAAATCAATTATTTGCAGGCACAACCAACGGATTGTATAGTGTTGCATTGCAACAAACCAAGGATTTTAGTTTTAGCAAAGGAAATTTTTTGCCTGTAAATAATACAAAGGGCCAAACCTGGAGTTTAGCAGAAATAAATGAACAACTTCTTTTAGGCAAACATGAAGGGGCATTTGTAGTTAAAGATAATACTGCACAGTATATTTCAACAAATCCCGGATTTTGGAACTTTGTTCCATTTTCGGGTATTTTTCCATCTTCGCAATTAGTAGCAGGTAATTATAGCGGGCTTGTTTTTTTTGATTATAAAAATGGGCAATTTGTACAAACAAGAAAGATTCCGGATTTTAATGAATCTTCAAGATTTATTGCTACTGATAGGTTTAATAACCTTTGGGTATCGCATCCCTATCATGGTGTATACAGGATAAGTAAAAACAGTGATGGCACAATAGTAAAATCTACCTATTCTGAAAAAAACGGCCTGCCATCAACACTTAATAACCATGTTTATAAAATTAAACATGATGTGGTTTTTGCTACTGAAAAAGGAGTGTTTGTTTACAACCGGCAGAAAGATAATTTTGAACCATCGCCCTATTACTTAAAATTATTGGGTGAACAGAGTGTCCGTTATTTAAAAGAAGACCAAGAAGGAAATATTTGGTTTATTCATGAAAAAACGCTGGGCGTAGTTGAAATGTCAGGAAAAGAACCTGTTGTGATTAGCCTGCCGGAGTTAAACAATAAAATGCTCAGCGGTTTTGAATTTATTTACCCTGTTAATGAAAACAATATTTTTTTGGGGGGCGAAAAAGGGTTTTTTCATATCAATTATGAAAAATATAAACAAACTGTACCAAACCTGCAAGTTCAATTAAGAACAGTAAGAATTATTAACACCACAGATAGTCTTTTATTTGGGGGATATTTTAAAAATGTAAATGAAAAACAAATACAGGATGCAGATAACATGCCTGCAATAAATAATAATTGGAAAACAATTCAATTTGAATTCTCCTGTCCTTTTTTTGGGTATCAATCAAATATAGAATACAGTTACAGGTTAAAAGGGTTTGAAAAAAACTGGAGCGACTGGACAAAAAGAAGTGAAAAAGAATATACAAATTTACCATCGGGCAATTTTGCATTTGAGGTAAAAGCAAGAAATAATCTTGGTAATGAATCTGCTGTTAATGAATACTCTTTTATAATATTACCCCCTTGGTATAAAACAATTTTAGCCAAAATTATATATTTATTTCTATTTGGAACAGTGCTGTTTTTTTTATACAAATGGCAGGAAAAAAAATTCAAACAGCAGCAGGAAAAGTATGAAGAAGAACAAAAGCGGTTTCTTTATATTCATGATCTGGAACTTACCAAAACAGAAAGCGAACTGGTAACACTGCGCAACGAAAAGCTGGAAGCAGAGATTAATTATAAAAATTCCGAACTGGCATCTTCCGCAATGCATCTGGTTAAAAAAGGAGAATTACTTTCAAAAGTAAAAGGAGAACTCTCTCATGTACTGAAAGGGTTTGAAAATCCACAGGCAATAGCGGAGCTAAAGAAAATGATTAAATCATTAAGTGATGATGACAATATGGATAAAGAGTGGGAAAGCTTTACAAAACATTTTGATAAAGTGCATGGTGATTTTGTTGCTGGCTTAAAAGAAAAGCATCCTGCTATTACAGGTAATGAATTAAAACTGTGTGCTTATTTACGTATGAATTTATCTACCAAAGAAATTGCACAATTGATGAACATATCTGTAAGAGGTGTTGAAATCAGCAGGTACCGGTTACGTAAAAAACTGGGTATTACTTCTGAAACAAACCTGTTTAATTACCTGATTGATATTAATAAACCTTTATAAAATAAGTGGATTAATAGCAATTATTTTTCAATCAGTAATTTGTAAAAACGTTTTAATTCTTCTGTTTCTAAAATAGAAAACGGTTCGTCATTATCATACCTGGCTTTAAAAAACACCACCCTTTTATGCTGTGGATATTTTTGTAAAATGTCGGTTATTAGTTTACCCACAGTTTCATCTTTTGTAAAAAGCGGTGCTGGCAGGGGCATAGGCGATTTGTGCTTCATTGGTTTTTTTAAGATGATAGCCTGCAGTGTTGCCAGTTTACCGGGAGAAATAGTTTCTACTTTAGATGCTTTGTGAAAAAGCCCCTCCAGTTGTTTTTTGCTTAGTCCGCCACGTTCCTGGTATTGATGTAATAAACTGGCAGTAAAAGATGACGTTGGGTTGGCCCCAAGCGTTTCTTTAAGTACATCCATAATGATATCTACATCCGGCTTTTTTCTTTGCATAGGTTTAAATGTAGGCAAAATATTTTAGGATGCATATAAAAAAAGGCTTAGGGCATTTACCCAAGGCCTTTTCATTATAATAATAAAAACTAAAAAATTACCCGGCAATACTTTTACCCGAAAAATTTATGTTACCAATTTCAAAAATCTTTGCCTGTGGTATATTTTCTTCAATTTGTTGTAAAAGCTGTTGTTTTATAGCCAAATTAGTTATACCCGCAATACTGCAGGCTTTATCAAAATTAGTGTGCATACCATAAGATTCTAAAATTGGTGCTACATTTTTAAGTTCAGGAAAAGCGCTGAATTTTTTTACAAAATAATACGTTTTGTAATCCAGTAATTTGGTGTAAGCAGCGTAAAAAGTTTCCATCTTGTATGTTTTTATGTGAGGTAATTATTATTGCCTTTGTGTTTCGTTTTAATGTAATTGTAATACAAAAAACAAACAACGGGTTTTTTAAAGGACAAACTTAATTAGACTAACAAGTGGAATTTTAAATAATTCTCAGGCAATAATAAAATACTTAAAGGCCAGAGAACAGTAGCGTTACAGAGGATTGGATAAGAAACCTAAAACATTTGACTTTGGGAATTAGGTACGGTTTAATCAGCAGTTATTGGTGAATTTGAAATAAGATAATGTAAATGTACATTTCATGTGTTATAATTAC
Organism: Ferruginibacter sp.; assembly: GCA_043719495.1. Lineage (GTDB taxonomy): Bacteria > Bacteroidota > Bacteroidia > Chitinophagales > Chitinophagaceae > Ferruginibacter. The sequence continues at coordinate 5,058 of JAYSTT010000275.1, forward strand.
AAAACTTATCGATGAAAAATCAAATAAAAAATTACTACGTAAAATCACGTAGTACAAATGCTGGGCTTTTATTCTCTTATTGCCTGAATATCAGCGGGTATCAGTTTTTACAGGTAAAACACTTTTCTTTGCAGACATAATGTCACTATTCATCACATCTCTAAACTCGGGCAGCAACGGTAATTGCTATTATGTTGGCAACACAAGCGAGGCGGTATTAATTGATGTGGGTATATCCTGCAGAGAAACAGAAAAGCGCATGAAGCAACTGGGCCTTGATATAAAAAAAGTAAAAGCCATTTTTGTATCACATGAACATGGTGACCACATTAAAGGTGTTTCAACATTAGCCAATAAATACAGTTTACCTGTTTATATTACAAGTATAACGGCAAAGTATGGCCCAATTTTAATAAAGCACCTGGTAAAAGAATTTACTGCAAATACACCTGTTGCAGTCGGTCAATTATTAATTACTCCTTTTACAAAACAACATGATGCCGCCGACCCCCATAGTTTTATTATAAGTTATAACGAAATAACTGTGGGAGTATTTACAGATTTAGGCAAAGTATGTAAACAGGTTATCCACTATTTTAAGCAGTGCCATGCCGTTTTTTTAGAGGCTAATTATGACGAAGCGTTATTAGAAGGAGGTCGTTATCCCCAACATTTAAAAAACCGGATAAGGGGAGGGTTTGGTCATTTGTCCAACAAGCAGGCACTGGAACTTTTTGTTACTTACCGGCCAGCTTTTATGAGTCATATTTTGCTGTCTCATTTATCCAAAGAGAATAATAATCCACAACTTGCCCAACAATTATTTGCACAATATGCTGTCAATACAACAATTACCATTGCATCCCGTGATCAGCCATCTGCTGTATTTACCATAACAGGGTCAAAAGTAAAAGAAGAAAAACAGGTAAAAGCCAAATTGCATCCGGTACAATTGGGCCTTTTTAATAGCAATTAAAAGGGGGTTTTGTTCTTGTTATTTCGGACATCTTTTTTAACCTTTAAATTTATAATAATTCTCTCTGGTATTTAAAAGCAGGAATTGTGGATTTGTGGTAAATATTTTTAAAGCAATCACATTGATATTCGAAAGGAAATAACTTATATTTGGAAGTGCTAAATACTACACACTCATTAACATTCTAAATTTTAAAAAATGGCAACAAAAAAAACAGTAAAAAAAGCTGCTAAAAAACCAGCAGCAAAAAAGGCAGCACCTAAAAAAGCTGTAAAAAAAGCGACTCCTAAAAAAGTAGCAAAAAAGAAATCGGCACGTAAACCATCTGCGGCATTTATGAGACCACTTACACCAAGTGCTGATTTGGCAGCAGTGGTTGGAAGCAAAGGTTTGCCCCGTACAGAAGTAGTTAAAAAATTATGGATTTACATTAAAGCAAACAAATTGCAGGATGCTAAAAACAGACGTATGATTAATGCCGATGCTAAACTGAAACCAATTTTTAGTGGCAAAGCACAAGTATCAATGTTTGATATGGCTAAACTTATTTCAAAGCATTTGAAATAGTAAAAAAATGGATTATAAAGGGCATCATACTGGTGCCCTTTTTTATAGGGGTAAAAAAATTTATTACTGCAATCGCAATTATATAATAGGGAAATATAATTGACTTAAGTAACAATTATGGTATAAAAGTGAATACAGTTCTGTAGTAGCAAAGTAATTATGCCCTTTTTTATCCACCATTACCGTTTTAACATTTTTTGGTAAAGAAATTGGAATACTGATAAAAAAACAGTGCAAATAAAATTCCTGACCCCCCTTTCTTTAGTATTGGTTATACTTATCATCAGTTGCAGCAAAAAGCAAATACCTCAGCATACCACAGCAATTGCTGTAACTAAGACAACCATAAATTCTAAATTACCAGCTACGTCCATAGCAGTAAAAAAAAGCCCGGCTGCTCCTTTAATAAGGGTAATAGCGCTGAATGACAGTGTAGCAAAAAAAAATTTTGACGGAAGACTTTATTATGATGTGGGAGGACACAGGTACTGGCGCAATTACAAGGATGGTAAATATTACCTGTTTAATAAATCGATGTACACTGACAGTGCATTTAAACCACATTAATAAATAAAACCTAAGGATATGAAAAACATCTTTTTTATTATAGCTTCTACTATTAGTTTACAGTCAGCAATTGCGCAATTAAAAACAAGTGCTATTTGCCCGGTATTTAAGGTTGATGTACTTGAAGGAACTTTCAATGATGACTTAAACCCTAAATCAACAGCGGGAGAAATAAAAACTATTTTCCCCTGCTTTAGTGAATTAGCTGAAGAAACCAGTGGGGCCAAGTGTATTGGTATTTTTTATAAAGAAAAGGATATTTATTTTTATACCAGTAGAAATTATATTGAGATAGGGCCAAACTTTAAGGGTAAATTATCTTTACCATTGTTGGGAGCCAGCCGAGGCAGTTTATTTAAATGGCTGGGCTATGCTAAAATAAAAGATGTAAACTGGGATGCTTTTCAAACCAAATATGGCATACTTATTTTATATTATAATAAAGCGGGTAAAATTAATAAACTGCAAATGAGCAGTAAAAACACGGATACCATAAAGCTGTGTGAATAGGCGGATGCGGGTTACAACCAGTCATGATTTTACTAAATCCGGATTTGCGGATATACAATTATGTTAGTCTACATACTTTTATTCTAAATTGCACGTTTTTTAAAAACTAAAATACCCGTTGCTGATTTGATGTAAACAAATATAAAAATCCGGAGTAATTTAACAGCATCATAAAGAAAGTGGAAAAATTTAATAATAATAATAATACAGTATCTTAACTATAAGATATTTAAGTAACTGGTTTGCCTGTAGCAACGCAGCTTTCCAAAACTCGGTTTTTCATAGGATATTGGATTTAAAACGGGGCAGGATTTCTATCCAGCCCCTTATTTTTTATGTGGTTGGTGAAATTAACTACCTATATAAATTATATTTCAATTCCGAAGGTAATTAATGGCTACTTTTTACCATGCGCCTATAAAATAATTATTCCATGCGGAATTAAACCTGGGTTCATTAAACCATGTGGGCAACGCTTTAGAGGTAAACATTTTCAAAAGAAAAAAATATTATCTACTTCTTTTGTACATTTAATAATGCAAAACAATCAATTTCTTTTATATGGTGCCAATGGATACACTGGGGCATTAATAGCCCGATATGCAAAGCAGTATAATTTGCAACCTATACTTGCAGGCCGGCAAAAAGAAATGATTGCGCCGATGGCGGGGCAACTGGGCCTCTCTTATAAAATTTTTGACCTTGACGATACTCCTGCTTTGCTGAGTGCTTTACAAGATGTACAATTGGTGATACATGCTGCAGGTCCATTTGAATTTACTGCAACACAAATGATAAATGCCTGTTTGCAAACCGGTACTCACTATTTGGATATTAATGGAGATATTACCGTATTTGAAATGATACAGCACTTTAATGATGCTGCAAAAAAAGCAGGTATAATGTTGTTGCCCGGTGCAGGTTTTGATGTGGTGCCCACCGATTGCCTTGCCCTTCAATTAAAAAAACTGTTGCCGGATGCAGTGG
>JAYSTT010000276.1:0-8615 GCA_043719495.1 Ferruginibacter sp.
AAATAAAACCAAAGGGATGTTTTTAGATGCTATGGAATTTTGGAACGAGATGAGCGGCATTGTAATTGGTGATCCCATCAATAATAAAATTTTTATTGCAAGAACTTTTGACGGAGGCAACACCTGGATAAATTTGCCACCCGAAAATTATCCCGTTGCAGCTAAAGGCGAAGCCTGTTTTGCATCAAGCGGCACAAACATTGCTGCATTAAATTTAAAAGAAGCTGTTTTTGTAACCGGTGGTTTACAATCCCGGATGTTTATACGTGATAAACAATTTACTTTACCCATATTACAAGGCAAGGAAACTACAGGCGCTAATTCAGTTGCAGTTAAAAATGTAAAAAAGAAAAGAACCATAATTGTAGTGGGTGGCGATTTTAATACCAAAGATTCCACTTCAAAAAATTGCTGCATTACCACAGATGGAGGCAATACATTTACCCCAGCATTAATTGCACCACATGGTTACAGAAGTTGTGTTGAATATTTACAAAAAAATAATTGGATAAGCTGTGGCCTGAATGGCGTTGATTACAGCACCGATGATGGTAATACCTGGGCTTGGATCAGCAAAGAGGGATTTCATGTTTGTAAAAAAGCAAAAAAAGGTAAAGCGGTTTTTTTTGCAGGTAATGGCAAAATTGCAAAACTTCAATTTTAGTAATCTAACAATATGAAATTGATTATTGCAGCTGCGTTTTTATTAGGGGGCAGTTGCTGCCTGGCACAAAATAATATTATCCCTGGCATAATTAAAAACAATCTTATTCTGCAACCGGTTTACAACATTTCGCCGGTAGTAACAGAACAGTCATTCTCCATTGCCTGCGAATTTGGCAAACCCACTCTCTTTTTTAAAAATAATGAAATTGACCCTGCAAAAGTTCAGGTAACGGCAATTGATCTTGTTTTTACAGATTATCCTTCTACTGACAACTTAATTAAATTAAATACCGAAAGGCTGCAAAATCTTTTTACAAAATATCCCGGCATTGCCTCCAATAAATCTATTGCATGGAAATTGGTAAGGCAAACTAATGGTAGGGAAAGAGCTGCTGCTATTGAACTCTTTCATGGTTTTGTTATTTATTACCGTCCGTTACAAAACGATGTAACCCTTAAATCAGATCTTGCAAAACTAAAAGACATGCTTACCCCAAAAGATGGACCGGCTAAAAAAAGAAATGGTTTTGTAACCGGAGATACCACCGAACTTAGAAAGCAATACGAGATAGAAGAATATACCACTGTTAAAAAACTGCCGGTATCCGATGCTTTACAATTTTTAGGTATTGCTGAAAGAGAAAAAATTACTTATAAAAATTATGATTCATTATTTGTGTATTTAAAACCATCAACAGATAGTTTTGAAAAAAGAGACATGAAGCCACCGGTTGATTCAACAGTTTTAAAAGTTTTTGATCGTATGCAATGGAACAAAATGCTGGTAGTGGCAGATGTTACTGCAAGCACTTATCCCTTTACCGGACAATTGCTGCTTTGGTTAAAATTACATGAAGAGGAGCGCCGTATTAACCAGTTTGTTTTTTTTAATGACGGAGATGATAAAGAGGATGAAAATAAAGTGACAGGCAATACCGGTGGTATTTATACAACTGCTTCTTCAGTTTTTGAAGTAATAGAACAGTTGGTTTATAAAGCAATGAGTAATGGCAATGGTGGCAACATACCCGAAAATAATATTGAAGCATTACTGGCGGGGTTAAAGGCCTGTACTGCCTGCGAATCTATTGTAATGGTGTCTGATAATTCCTCAGTTGTTAGTGATATGATTTTATTAAACAGCCTGAACAAACCCATTCATATTGTTTTGTGTGGCGTGCATGATGTTATTACAACTGATTATCTTGATATTGCAAGAAGTACAGGAGGATCAGTACATCTTGCTGAAGAAGACATTTTGCAACTGGCTTCTTTAAAGGAAGGCGAAAAAATAATAATCAAAGGAAAGTTGTATAAAATTAAAAATGGCAAATTTATAAAGACAGAATAATTTATGATAAAAAAAAGCCGGTGAATAATCACCGGCTCTAAGTGGAGACTTATAAGAATTACCTATGCAAAACAATCTTTCCTAAATCGGTATCGTCGCCGGTGCGAATTTGAATATTAGTCATTACAGAATCTTTATACCCGTTTGATGGATTGATAATAACTTTTACCTTGCTGTTTTTAATACCACGTATTTTAAATTCGCCCTCATGGTCAGGAACAGTCCTTAATGTATCTGTTCCATCTACAACAGTAACCATTGCAGGAAGTGCGGCTGATGGTTTAATTTCTCCTTCCAGTTCACCGGAATTGTGGTGACTAAAGTGAGCTATCTTTAATTTTAATTCCCATTTTCCATTATGAAACCTGATGGAACCATGCCCGTCAAAATCTAACCAGATACGTAAATGATTGGGATCCAAATGATCTACATCGCCATGAACCTCTATTATAATTTGTGGAGCAAGATTGGTAAGCGGGATGGTAACACCGTTTAGCACAACAGAATTTCGTGTACCAAGGGTAATCCTGATTTTTTCCACTTCACCATTGGGTATGTACCCTACTGCAAGAAGTGTATCCAATCCATTTTTAAACCGGAGAATATTATACACACCGGCCCTGATTGAAAGCGTGTCCCAGTGCTCAGCCCCTGTAGAATCTTCTACTTTTACCTCAACCCGTTGTATATCAAGAAAAATAGAATCAAAAATTACCGACGGGTCATCTGTCATCATTATTTTTAATTCGCTTTTTCCAGGAGGAACAGGTGAAATTTCAGATGATACATCTTTTTGACAGGAAACAAAAGCAAAAATTATTGTTATTATAAACAATGCTAATACCAGGAAGGATTTTTTGTTTTTCATAAATTTTTTTTACGGTGATAAATTATATTTTACTAAAATAATACTGCCAAATTAATGCCAATAAAATTTAGCAAAAAGCAAAACCTGCCGAATAGCGTAAATGAAATGCTGAATGGGTAAATAAAGCAGCTGTATAAAAAAGGGTTATAAAAAAAAGCCACAGAATAATTTGTGGCTTTTGAAATAATTATAATACGTTTATTTAATTTAAACTTCTAAAATCCACCGGTACCAATTTGCTTACCCCGGCCTCCTGCATGGTAACACCATAAATTACATCCACGGCACTCATGGTTTGTTTGTTATGCGTTACAATGATAAACTGTGAGTTCTCACTGAATTTTTTTATCATATTGGTGAACTTACCCACATTGGCATCATCCAACGGTGCATCCACCTCATCTAAAATACAGAAAGGTGCCGGCTTAATTAAGTAAATGGCAAACAATAATGCTGTTGCAGTTAATGTTTTTTCTCCTCCACTCAGCTGCCCGATAGATGAAGGCCTTTTACCTTTTGGTTTTGCCACAATATCTATTCCCGTATCAGCTAAATTTTCCGGATCCACCAAAACCATATCTGCGGTATCATCTTCTGTAAATAATGCCTGAAATACTTTTTGAAAATTCTCCCTTACTTTATTAAACGTATCTAAAAACTGCTGGTTGGCTGTTGCCTCCACTTCCTGAATGGTTAACATTAAACTGTCTTTTGCAGTAACCAAATCATTCTTCTGTTCTAAAATAAATTCATACCGTTTTTTCATTTCGGTATAAGCCTCAATTGCCGTTGGATTTATCTCTCCTATATTTTCCAGCCGCTTACGTTGCCGTTCATTCTTTTCTTTTAGTTCCTCCAACGGGGTATCCCCGGTTCTGGGTTCATCAATAATGGCATCAAGGTCAACTTTAAATTCTACATTCAGCCTTTCTTTCATTCCGGCCAGTTGCAGTTTTAAATCGGTAAGTTTATCCTTTATTTCATTCAATAAAGTATCAATACCTTCTTTATTTTTTTGTTTATGCCGTATTTCGCTTTCTTTTGCAGCCAGTGCATTTCTTAAATTATAATAAGCCTGGTCGGCTTCATTTAATTTCTTTTCTTCTCCTTCTTTATTCTGCAGCATAGTTACCAATAAAATCTCCAGTGCCTGCAATGCCCCGGCAGTTTCCAAAATACTCGAAGCCGCTTCATTTAACTGAGTACTGCTGTTTTCAATTTGCGTTTGCAAATCATTTAGCTGGTTGCTCTTAAAATCAAATTCCTGTTTTAATGAAACAACTTTGCTTTGTTGTTTGGTTAATTGAAGATTGCTGTCGTTAAAAGTGGCAGTTGCAAAATTATACTCCTGTTCTGCTGTAGAATAATCCTGTTCAATCAACTGCATTTTATCGCTCAGTTCTCCTAACTGTGTATTAAACTTTTCCAACTCATCTCTGGTACTTGCTATGGCATCATGATTTTCCTGTAACTGTTGCTGCAGGTCTTCCACCCTTTTACCACTCGTTTCTTCTAAATGGTGCAGGTTTTCAATTTTATTTTGAAGTGAGAAAACATGGTTGGTTAAATTATTGATATCCTGCTGTGTTTGTTTAATGGCATTTTCCTTCAACTGTTCATTAAATGCAATTACCTCGTTATGCCGGCTTTGAATAACAGCTTTTAAATCATTAACAATAATTTCCTGTGCAGCAATTTCATCAATTAATTTTTCTAAATTTTTTGCCCTGCCAATTTTCTTTCCTTCAAATAAACCAACACTGCCTCCGGTAAGAGAATATTTTCCTTTTACATATTTACCCGTTTTTTCCAGTACTACTGCTCCATTGCTATTATGTAGTGCTTCTTCATTTTCTGCTATAAAAACATTACCTAATAAATGTTTGGCAAGATTTGCATATTTGTTATCAATTTCCACCACACTTAATGCAGGTATAGTTCCTGCCGGTTGATGGTGGCTTTCAAAATCGGTAAATTTATCCTGTAAAAAAAAGTTAGCTTTTCCTTTTTTATTATCATCTAATAAATGAATAGCTTGTAACCCTTCTTCTAAATTATTTACAACATAATAATTTAAGTAGGGTTCCAGCACATTTTCTACAGCGGCCCTGTACTCTTCTTTTACATAAATAATATCAGATAATAATGGTGCTGTATGATTCCATCCGGAATTATTGTGCAAAAATTTAACACTCTCCGGATAACCCTCCATCGAGGCTATTAAACTTTTTAAAAGTGCATGCTCATTTTTTTTGCTGTCGAGTTTCCTGCTTTCTTCAGCAAGTTCGTTACGCAAACCTTCCATCATACTTTGTGTTGCTAAAATTTGCTCTTTAGTAAACTCATGATGATCCTGCAATTGCTGCAAATCAGTTTTCTTTTGCTGCAGTTCTTCTTCTTTTATTTTTTTATCCGCTTCTAATTGCTGTAACTGATTTTGGCGTTGTGTTTTTTCTTCCTGTATTTGTACAATAGTTCTTTGTACATTCTGTATAGATGTATCTGCAACAGCAACTTTTTTCTCTGCTTCAAATTGATTTCTTTGTATCGCCTGGTTTTCTCTTCTTAATTGATCGATCCTGCTGCGCTTTTCATCAAAAATTTTACGCTTATCTTCTACGGCATTTTTTAATTCGTCTAACTTACCTTCAAACTCTACCAGTTTTATTTCATCATCTTTTATCTGGTTGCTGGTAAACTGGATACTTTCGTCAAGGCCCTTTAACTGACCGCCTGCTTTTTGTAAAAACTCATTTAAGCTGGTTTCTCTTTCTTTTAAATATTGTAAACGCTGTGCACTTAAATTTTTATCACTTTCTTTATTTCTTAATCCATCCAGCATATCATTAAAAGCATGCTGCATTTGTTGCAAAGCTTTTTCCTGCTCTATAAAACCAAGACGCTCCTGTTCTAAAGCTGCTTCTTCTTTTGCAATAGCTGTTTCCAGTTCTATCCGCTTATCCACTTCTGCCTGCTGCTGCTGGTTTAAATCACGGTAAGTAATATTAAAGCCTTCTAAAGCTGCTTTTGCCAGTTCAATACTTACTTCTTTGTATTCTTTTTTTATTTCGAAATATTTCTCGGCTTTTTTGGCCTGGCTCTCTAAACTTTTTAATTGATTGTTTATTTCAAAAAGCAAATCTTCAATACGGGCCAAATCCTGTTCGGTGGCATCTAATTTTAATTTGGCTTCCTTCTTACGGGTTTTGTAAATGGTAATACCTGCAGCCTGCTCCAGCATTTTACGGCGGCTGTTTTCTTTATCCTTAATAATATCATCCACCATGCCCAGTTCAATAATGGCATAACTGTCTGTGCTAATACCTGTATCCATAAACAGGTTGTGGATGTCTTTTAAACGGCAGGCCACATCATTTAAGCGGTATTCACTTTCCCCGTTTTTATAATACTTCCGGGTTACTGTTACGGTATTAAACTCTGTTGGTAAAAGATTTTTGGTATTTTCAAAAGTAAGGCTAACTTCTGCAAGGCCAGATGCAGAACGGGTTTTAGAACCATTAAAAACCAGGCTCTCCAGGTTTTCGCTACGCAGATTACTTATTTTATGCTCGCCAATTACCCAGCGTATACTATCTACAATATTACTTTTACCGCAACCATTGGGGCCAATTACACCGGTAATACCTTCATCAAAATTGAGTACGGTTTTATCGGCAAAACTTTTAAAGCCTTTGATTTCTAAACTCTTTAATCGCACTTTATCTTCGTTTTAGTCAGTCGGCAAATATAACGGAATGGGTGAAAAGAAAAATTTGATTGTTTACACTAATTATGCAGAGTTATACACAGTTTTTTAACAAGTATTTATTACCCTTTATCCCAAAAAATCTAAAAGGAGTATGAGTAATTTTTAATCCTCAACTTTTCCCGGGTATTCAGAAACAAAAAAGCCTCCCTTCTTTTACAAAAGAAGAAAGGCATTACCGATGAAACCGTACAAAAAATTAATACTATTGTTTAATAAGTTGCCCCCTTAATTCACCACCCGGAAAGGCACCTGTATGAATGTTTACATAATAAAGGTTGGCATTAAGGTCGGCTTCCTGTGTTGCATCTAAAGCAACACTGGTATAAGCTATTGGGGAGGTAAAGCTGGGAAAAGCAAAAATAACTCCTCCGGAAGCACCAGCAGCAGCTTTATGTATATGGCCATTTGTTGGTGTTGCAATACTATGTGTTACCGCAAGTGTAAATATTTTTGTGGTGCTGTTAAATGTAAGTGTTGCAGTGCCTGTTCCTGCAGAAGCATTGGCTGGTACTTCAGCAGCACCACTTAAAGTAGCTTTAAAAGTTACGTTTGGATCAGCTACCGGAGCCGGATCACTTTTAGAACAGGATGGTAATGCAATTATTAATAAGGTGGAGATGGCTAAAAAACTAAATAAGTGTTTCATAATAAAATTTTAAAAAGTTAAAAATTTGGCAGCTATTATTTTTAATTGGCTATATAATTCTAATATCGGGTTAAATTGTATTATGGTTGCCTGTAAAAATCTTATTAAAGTAAAAGGTTGTTTTTGCAGTTACGAATTGATTCGTATTTTTGATTCTTAAATATAACTATATGAAAAAAATTATTACCGGTTTCTTTATGGTAGCTTCCGTTGTTGCCAATGCCCAACAAAAGATTGTAAGCCAGGCAACTATTACAACAAAAACAACAACAGTATCTCCTGAAGGTTTCGATGATAATATTCCACCTCCGCCCACTTCGGCCAATGGTGAGGAAATAAGAATAGTGCGTTTTGCTGGCGATGGAGAAACAAAATCGGTTACCACTGTTAAAGGGGATATGGTAAAAACCTATACAGAAACTGAAATGAGCCGAACTACAATTTTGAGGGATAATAACAAAAAAATTACTACTACCCTAATGGAAATGATGGGTAATAAAACCGGCTTTTACGCAACGGATGAAGAACAGGAGCAAATGAACAAACGTATGGACAGTTTAATGCAAAGCAGAAGACAGGAAACCGGTAACGCAAACTTTAATTCAAATGCAGCAGTTAGTTCATCCATTGCTTATGTTGATGAAACAAAAAAGATAGCCGGGCTGGTTTGCAAAAAAGCATTTGTAGTTACCGAGCGAAAAAATGGCAGCAAAGACAGTAACACAGTTTGGTATTGCCCCGATTTTAAATTACAGGGTGTTACTTCCACAGGTGGTATGTCGGGATTTGGAGGATTTGGGCGTACCACCAGTCTTAATGGTTTAAAAGACCTTGCAGGTTTCCCCATGCAATACGAAATGAAAATGGGCCGCGGCAGAAAAATGATTGTGGAAGTAACTAAAATTAATATTGATAAGGAAATTGCGGAAAAAGAATTTGAAATACCAAAAGATTTTGTGTTGAAGCCTATAAAAGATATGCAAAACGGTGATGGAAGAATACAAATAAGAATGGGTGGCCCCGGTGGTTCACATTAATTGCCAGAATTTTAAAAAGTAAAAAGCCGCACTTAATTCAAAGTACGGCTTTTATATTACTGAAATTTTTTACAATTTACTTACTTCAGCTTTTTTCTTATCAAAGGCTGCAGCCTTTGGCAAGTCACCTTTTGCAGTATACATTTGACTTAAAAGATCCAGCACAATTTGGTAATTGGCCTTTTGTGTGGGTTTTAAAGTAGGTAAAGCTGCATAATAAGCAGTTACAGATTCGGCAAATGGGATGCAGTCGCCTACTTTTTTTATAAAAATGGCTT
>JAYSTT010000277.1:0-3522 GCA_043719495.1 Ferruginibacter sp.
AGGGGTTTGTGGGATGGGCACTCACGATTATTGTGAGTACCAACGAAGACGAAGACCAAGCCTCGGCTCTCAGGGGTTTGTAGGATGGGTGCTCACGATTGTTGTGAGTACCAACGAAGGCTAAAATAGTTAGCGCCGAATTTCGCCTTTACCCCAGCATCTTGTGCATGATTGAAATTTCTTGTATGGCGTTATATGCTTTGTCGCATTTACCTGAGAGGTAGTGTAGAATTTGCTTTCTCCCAATAGCGTACTGCTGTAAGTGATATAAAAATCCTCAACATACTCACCTCCAGTGCCGGCACATTTGGAACATTTTTCAAAATATTTCGCATGTTCGGCGGATGCAGCTGCATTAGCGGCAAGTTTTTCTTTTTCAGCAGCATATGATGCAAGCCTTGCTTGGCGGTGGGCCTCCTGCATTGTAACGTAGGCCCGTTCATTAGCCGCAACGTTTGCCTCATATTGACGCTTAATTACTTCCGCCTCATTTTGATAAGCCTTGGAAAACTTAGCTGCACCTTCCGCATCGGTTAGCGCTATCATGCGGCGACCATCCTCAATACTATAAAGTCCGATTGTAAAATCATCCTCACTATACTGTATGTCAACCAGCATGCCCCACTCATCTATTATTTCGCAAAAAATTGCGGGTTTAGCTAACTGGTATTCTTTAATTAAAGCACCAGTAAAAGGCCGCCGCAGAGAGAATGTATTCGTAGGGCTATAATGGTATTTTAGTCCTTCACCCAAAATCCGTATCATTAGATTACCCTGATCATCCCAATGATCAAATTTCCACTTTTCACCAGTAGGTGTACTCCACAATGGTACGCCACGAACGCTGTAAATGGCAAGGCTGTCGGCACCTTGGAATCTAACTACTACCACATCGCCAAAAGGTGAAGGATATACTGATTCAATTCTAGTATAATCTACCTGTTCAACACCTGGAATGATTTTACCAATGTACTCGCCACTGCCCGTTGCAGGGAAATAGCGTGAAATGTGATAGTCTTTTAATTGGCAATTCCACTTTTTCTTTTGCATTTTCCGGTACTCTTTAAAATCATCTCCCATTTTCTTAGTGGCAGCCTGAAGCCATTTTCCGCCTTGGCAATATTCCCACTCAGATACAATTAAAAAAGCCCCGGGTGTGGTTTTGTCTTGCACAACTACCAAGAATTCAATGCCCTCCGTGCCACCCAAATCGTCATATTTATAAGGCCTGGGAGGCAAAATGAGGCTGGGTGTATTCTGCAAATTAGCAAACATCGCAGGGGGAACTTCGTCTTTGCTTCTTACACCCCGGACCATTTGATAAGTTCCAGCTTTTAATGAGTCTAGCACCGGACCGTTTTGCAATTCCATTCCTGTTTCAAGGCTGGCAGCAAAGAGTACCAAGTCGCTTTGCGTGCCCCCGGAAGTGTACACGTATTTACCATCCGAAGTGATATTTACACTTTTGATAACACTCCAGGCAACAGAACCTAAGTTTTGATCCATCTGATGTCGGTAAACAAGTATGCCTTCCGGCATTTTCCAAACTTTAGCTTCCTTATCTGTATGAGCTAAAATATATTGGTTATTTTGAGCCATTTTAAAATGAACCTCACTTCCACCTCGGCGAGAAAACGCCGCTGGAATATGCCCCTCTTTAGGTGCTGACATTTTAAATATGGATTGGCCTGCAGCAAAACTGTAGTTAGCTAATAACAATAAAACAATCCTAACTTTAATTGTGGGGTAAAGATGAAACTTCATATTTTTTTAATTTATTTGAGTAAGTGTAAAAGCATATCAGTAATCGCTTCCGAAAGATACGATTTATATTTACTCTGCCGCATATGTTTGGCAATATTTCAACTTTATTCATAGAAACGCTTACTACAAAAGGATAATTACAAAGACATCATTATTGATGCATTACCTCGCCTAAATTCGTGTCTCCACGAACCTTTCGCTTCAACAACCATCGAATAAATTATAAATATTTTTTAAAAAGCCAAACTCGTCTATGCTTGTTTCATAAAACCTTGCAGATGAAAATGATAATCTAAATCATCTTTTGCCAACTGCCATTTGCCACTTACCGGATTAAAATGTATGTAATCTATTTTTTGCTTTGCTACTTCTCGACTGTAAATTTCAATACCTAAAGAATCTCTCTTCCATATTTCATGTTTTTTATTTATTTCATTTACTTCATAATACTTAGAAGTTCCATATGCTTTCAATTGTTTCAAAAATAAATGCGCTGAATGTTTTAATAAACTTCCTTTGGGTGTTTCTTTGCCATTCAAATCATTTTGCTGCCAAATTAAATGAATATGATTTGGCATTCTCACAAAAGCATAAACAGTAATTAAATCTTTGTCTGATAAATATTTTAAAGAATCAACAATAATTTGTTTGTTTGAATCATTTTCTAAAAGTGGTATCCATTTATGGATTGTAGCTGTCCAAAAATAAATTTTATTTATTGCAGTGTGCGATTTTCGTAGTTCGGTAAACATCTTTAAAAGTACAACTTTATTGGCTTGAACTTCATCTTAGCGAACGGTTCGTGGCGACACGAACCGAGGCGGAAGGAGGCTAAGAATTATGAACTTACTATTTCCTGCGTTTCATATCCCATTGCTCTAGGATTTAACATACCATAATTTCTAGTCAAACTCATAGCATTAAATCTGTGAAAATATTGAACGGCAAATCGTAAATTAGAAACTAAATCGGCGTCGTTATGAAGATCAACCACTATCAAGTCTGCACCTAAAGTATAGAACTTCTTACCTCCATCAGAAATTTTAAAAATACGGTTAATAATTCGAGGCCCGACACGCAAGCCTTGGAATTTCAAAATTAAATCCGTAAGAGCATCTTTGGAGCCGCCTTGATAATCTAAAAATAAAATGGAAGCATTTGGTGCTAAAAAAAAGTGTCGATTCAAGAATGATTGAAGAGAATCTATATCTATATTTTTTATGTTGCCCGATTTGGCTTCAAAATGAAATAAAGAGTTTTGAAAATTAGCGAGGCAGTCAAAATCCCCACCGTTTGGTGCCTTATCTATATGGATGGAAAAGGATGCAGAAAGCGCACTTAGCTCTTTCACACACAAATAAGCTATTAATAACTCAAAAGTATTTGCATATCTTTTTTCATTCTCAGATGTAGCTTCAAATCTATATTCAAATTCTTCTGAAGGTTTTTTGTTAAAGATCATATCTCGAATCTTTAAGCGAAATGCTTTATCATTAAATTTAATAATAAAGTCATCAAAAGTATTCCAGTTAGGTACTCTATTCATGTCTCGGGTAAACCTTGAATTGGCTTGGTCATCTAACAAAGTATCTTCAACTTTTCCTTCAATTATACTTGAAAAACCACGTTGTTTTAAAAGATCAATAACATTAAAAATGTCAACTAGGTCAAGTTGCTTACCAGAGACCTTTCCTCTACCGATAAATATGCTAAGTGTACTCATAGAGAATTTTGCCTTTTTGGGTACTTCAAATCTAA
>JAYSTT010000278.1:0-3511 GCA_043719495.1 Ferruginibacter sp.
TGCCAACAATGTAAATTACTTAAGGCTCAGCAATAATTTTCCTTATTACCACCGTAATATTTTAGGTATAAGCAAACAATATACTGTTAACTATTTAGATGCATCGGGTAAAGAGCAAACTATAAAAATACCTGTATTTGATCCGCCAAAAGATACCGGTAAAAAAGCAAAAATTACTCCTTTAATAAAAATATCTAAACGGGAAAGAAAACAACAACATCTGCAAAACATCCGTTCGCTGGCAATTGATACTGCTAATAATACTGCTATCATTACATTAAACACATTTACTACTGGTAAGTTGCGTAAATTTTTTCGGCAAACATTCCGTTACATAAAACAAAGCAGTATAAAAAATGTGGTGCTGGATATTAGAAGTAACGGGGGTGGTAAAATAAATTTATCTACGCTGCTTACAAAATATGTTACCAGGCAACCGTTTAAAGTTGCCGACTCTTCTTATGCTGTAACAAAATTTCTGGATCCTTATTCCAAATACATAAAAGGAAAGTTTTTAAATAATATTGGTATGTTTTTTTTAACCAAAAAAAGAAAGGATGGATTCTATCATTTTGGTATGTGGGAAAGAAAACTATATCAACCCAAAAAGCATAATCATTTTGGCGGCGATTTGTATGTGATCATCAACGGGCAAACTTTTTCTGCCTCAGCATTATTTTGCAATGCTATAAAAGGGCAGCAGGGAATAAAGTTAGTGGGTGAAGAAACCGGTGGTGGCTGGTATGGTAACAGCGGTATTATGATTCCGGATATTACTTTGCCAAACACTCATTTGCGGGTTCGTCTTCCTTTGTTTAGATTGGTACAATATAAACATGTACAAAAAGATGGCAGTGGTGTGGTTCCGGATATTTATATTGGCACCAGTTATGAAGCTTTACTAAAAAGTTATGATAAAAAAATGCAGGTGGTGATGGAGATGATAAAAGGGAAGAAGGGTTGATAGTTGATGGTTGATAGTTAATAGTCTTCGGTAATTTTATTTTCAAATCTTTTCGTCAAGATAGTTACTGCTACAAAATTGTAAAATCATCCGCATCATTCAAAAAAGGAAACTTCGTTCTTACTTCTTCTGATTTTTCTTTTGATAAGATTATGGTATTTATATCTTCCTCGTCGGCCATGTGATACAATACCTGGCCCATTGGGTCTATAACCAAACTGTTACCGCTGTAATGAATATTTTTAGCATCATCGCCAACACGGTTTACCCCCACTACATAACACTGGTTTTCTATTGCCCTTGCACATAATAAAGTTTTCCAGGCATGGCTCCGGCGCTCGGGCCAGTTGGCAACATAAATTAATACATCATACTCAGGCCCCTTCTCAACCTCCCCCGAAAGAGAAGGAGATTGTCTTGCCCAAACCGGAAACCTTAAATCATAACATACCTGTAAATTTATTTTCCAGCCGTTTACTGATGCTATTAGCCGTTTATTGCCAGCACTATAATGTTTGTCTTCTTCAGCGTAGGCAAATAAATGCCGTTTATCATAATAACCATATTGGCCGTTGGGCAACATCCAAATTAACCGGTTAAAATATTTTCCCTTTTCTTCAATCATCACACTTCCGGTTAATACAATACCGTTTTTATTGCTTACCGTTTTCATCCACTCCAGGGTTTCGCCATCCATTGTTTCGGCAAATAATTCTGGTTGCATACTAAAACCCGTATTGAACATTTCGGGCAAAACCACCAGCTCTGTTTTTTCTTCAATACTGTCAATTTTTTGTTGCAGCATCTTCAGGTTAGCAGCCTTATCTTCCCAAAATAAGTTAGTTTGTATTGTAGTAATGCTGAGTGTAGACATGCAGTAAAGTAATTTGGTTATTACATTATTAACCCTACTTGTTTATTTATATCCAAATGTAGTAATAATAAAAGCTATTTTCCCACAAGGGCCTGAACCAAAAATTATAATTTTATTAGTCTGTTAACCGCTTCTTCCAATGTAGCTTCTTTTTTTGCAAAACAAAAGCGTAATACTTTATTATCTGTTTGTTGCTTATAAAAAACAGAAACCGGAATGGTTGCTACCCTGTTTTCTTTTGTAAGGCGAATGGCCAGGTCTCTTTCGCTTTCATCACTTATACTATCATAACTATACAACTGAAAATAACTTCCGTGTGATGGTAGTGCTTTAAATTTTGTTTGCTGCATTAATGCGGCAAAGTAATCCCGTTTTTGCTGTATAAAACTGCCGAGTTGTAAATATTGTTCTTTCTGTTGTAAAAATTCTGCCAATGCAAATTGCACGGGGCTGTTGCAGCTAAAGCAATTGAACTGGTGAATTTTTCTAAACTCTGCCATCAGCATTGCAGGCGCAACGCAATAGCCAATCTTCCATCCGGTACAGTGATAAGTTTTACCAAAGGAAAAACAAATAAAACTTCTTTCTAAAAGATCGGGATAACGCAACATACTCTCGTGCTGCAGGCCATCAAAAATCAGGTGTTCATATACCTCGTCACTCAAAATAAAAATACCGGTATCTTTTACAATAACTCTTAACTGTGCAATATCATCAGCACGCAACACACTGCCTGTTGGATTGTGCGGCGAGTTCAGCATAATCATTTTTGTTTTGGAAGAAATCTTTTGCTTCACCAGTTCCCAGTCAATTTTATATTCGGGATAGATAAGTGGAATTAAAACCGGTATTGCCCCGTTAATTTCTATTGCAGGAATATAGCTGTCGTATGCAGGTTCAAAAATAATTACCTCATCCCCCGGCTGTAGTACGGTGGTTAATGCGGTATAGATGGCGTAGGTTCCGCCCGGAGTTATTGTAATTTCTGTTTCGGGATTTATAATTGCTGCATACAGATTGTATATTTTCTCAGCCAATCTTTCTCTCAACATAACCAATCCGTTCATGTGAACATATTGATTGTTGCCTTTTAGCATAGCTGCATTTACCAACGCAACCAATTCTTCATCCATTAAAAAATCTGGAAACCCCTGGCCAAGGTTTATGGCATTATGTTCAGCAGCCAAAACACTCATCACTGTAAAAATGGTGGTGCCGGCATTGGGTTGCTTGCTATATATAGTTGGTAGCAATTATTTTTATTTAAAAAAATTTGCCCCTTTTTACAGGGATAATCCGTATTAGATAGCGTATAATCCGGGCTATATGCTTTACAAAAATTTATCGCTTTTACTGCGCTTAATTTCGGCAACGTATTCTTTAATTTCCTGCTCTTTATCTTTTTTGCAAATCATTAATACATCTTTAGTATCTACCACAATAAAATCGTCAAGGCCTTGCAACAGTACTAGTTTTTTATTATCGGCATGAACCATATTTTTAGTGGCATCAATTACCACCACATTGTTTCCGGCAACGGCATTTTCTAAATAATCTTTAGCTAAGTTTTCGTAAGCACTGCCCCAGGTACCTAAATCGCTCCAGCCAAATGAAGAGGGGATGATATATACATTATCCGCCTTTTCCATTATTCCATAATCAATAGAAATATT
>JAYSTT010000279.1:0-3511 GCA_043719495.1 Ferruginibacter sp.
TTTTTGATTTTTTCTTCTGTAAAGGCAGTTATGAAGCCCGGATAATTCTGATTTCTTAAAAAGTAATTTAAAAGTATTAAATAAAACTTATTTTTAAATACCCATTTAACCTAAAAACTACTTTTATGAATATTCGTAAAATTATTAAGAGGTCTGTTTTATTTTTATTGCTGCTGGTTATTGTTATTGGGGTAAGGTATGCATGGAGGGCTTTTCCAATCATCAGTGGCTACGGTTCTAAAAATATGTGTTCTGCAGTTTACCTGCAACACCGCAATCCAAAAGACGTATTGAGAGAGGATTTAGGAAATTTCCCTTTATCGCTGGGAACTTTTACAGTTAATGAAAAAGATTCTTCTGTAACTGGTTCTGTATGGGGATTTGCAAAAAGAAAAACTATTTTTAGAAAAGGAATAGGCTGTACCATTGTAAATGATTTTAGCGAAGCTGAAATAAAAGTACAATCATTTTTTATTCCTTCTTTACCAGCAATTAATACCGATACCATTCCTTGGCCTTATGGTGATAAAATCACTTCGGATTTAATTAACCATACTATTAATACAGAGCAATTAAATAAAACAGTTGATTATGTAATGAATGAAACAAAGGAGGGCAAGCCCTGTTACACCAGTGCTGTATTGGTAGTTTATGATGGTAAGATTGTGGCTGAAAAATATGCCCGGGGCTTCGAAAAAAATACAGTAATGCTGGGCTGGTCAATGTCTAAAAGTTTTACTGCGGCAATGGTAGGTATTTTAGTTAAACAGGGTAAACTAATTCCTGATGCAGCTGCACCGGTTCCGGAATGGTTAAATACCGACAAACAAAAAATTACGCTGAAAAATATTTTACAACAAACTACCGGGCTTGATTTTACAGAGGATTATGGAAACTATAGCGAAGTAACCAATATGCTATTTAATAAAGGCGATATGGGAGCTTACACAGCTAACCTGCCTTTAAAGCATGAGCCGGGTACGGTATTTAATTATTCAAGCGGCAACAGTAATATTCTTAGCCGCATTATTCGTAAAACAGTAGGGGAGCAGGCTTATGCTGCCTTTCCTTATAAATCATTGTTTCATAAAATTAATGCCTACAGTTTTTTACTGGAGCCGGATGCTTCCGGTACTTATATTGGCTCATCATATAGTTATGCAACGGCAAGAGACTTCGCCCGTTTTGGTTTACTGTATTACAATAATGGTAAATGGAACGGCGAACAGATTTTACCCGAAAATTGGCTGGCACAAACTATAACGCCAGCTGTTGCAGATAAAAGAAAACATTATGGTTTTCAGTTTTGGTTAAATGGGTTGGATAAAAATAATCCAGCAGGCCGTTGGTATCCTGATGTACCTGCCGATATGTTTTTTTGCGATGGCTACGGAGGACAGGGTATTTATATTATTCCTCCAAAAAAATTAGTTGTAGTAAGGTTAGGGTTACAAGTAATTAATGAAAATAAATTTTTAAGAGAAGTGATTGCGGCCACAAATAATTAAATTGGAATAGTGTAAAAATGCAGTCGTAGTTATTGTAATGTTGTAAAACTAAAAAAAATACATTTTATGTCTCAGAAAAAAAGCATCGGGTTATTTAGATTTGCTTTCTAAAAAACTGATGCCTTATAAATTTTAAACTTATAAACCTAAGGCAGAAAAAAAATTATCCCTTGGCCTCCCTGAGTATTTCACTATAACTTCTTGCAATTTCTGCAATTTTATCGGCCTGGTCCAACCCGTTGATCATCCGTCGTGCATTTACATAATCAGCTGTATCGCCAAAAAAATAATTAGATAATTTTTTTCCTGTAAACCAGCCATCCGTCATTCCCTGTATGGCAATCTGGTAAGCAACTTCCGGTTCTTTTGCTTTGGCGGGTTCACTTATAAGATCAACGCCTGTAAGTTTTTTTGCTTTGGCATAATTATTTCTCCCGGTTATCTGAACATAGCCACGGCCATGATATAATGCGCCATCACCGGGTTTTGTATTACCCAGCATTTTACCCACTTTAGTTTCAGGGCCATACCGTTTATTAAAATAGGGATCACCTCCACGTTCATCTATAGGTTTCATAGTATGAGCCGTTTCCCATTTAAAGGTGGCCAGGCAATAAGCAAGTTTCCTCCGGTCGGTATCCGTATCGGCAAACCGGTTATCGTCTTTTATTTTGCCAAATAAAAAAGTAAAGGCATCAACAAGTTCATTGGTTAAAGGGCCAAAACGTTTTATGTACCCGTCTAATAATCTTTTTTTATCAAAGACAAGCATAGTGGTTATTTTAATTGGTTAAGGTTAAAGATATTTTATTAAATATATAAAATAAAGAGTAGTTTATTAAAATTAATTTTCAGGCAATTTATATTTTACAAAGAACACAAAATAATATGCACTATCTTAAAACCGTTAAAGCTTTATCTCTTATATTTAAATGCAGGAGAAATGTATTAACTCTTCAAACTATCTTCCTTATCCTTTGCCAATTGCCTTTTCAGTTCATCCAGTCCATTAAACTTTATCTCATCTCTTAGTTTCTTTTTTATGAATACGGTTAATTCTTCACCATAAATATTTTCATCAAAATAAAAAATATTTACTTCAATAACTCTATTGGTTGTTCCGCCAATTGTGGGCCTAACACCAATGTTCATCATACCTTTAAATTTTTGACTTTTTACTTTTGATTTTTGAATTTCTACAGCGTAAACAGCATTGCCGGGAATTAACTTGTATTCGTCTTCAAGCTGCAAATTGGCTGTAGGGTAACCAATTGTTCTCCCCATTTTATTTCCTTCAACCACTTTGCCGGTAAAAAAATATGGATACCCTAAAAATTCATTGGCGGTTTCAATATTTCCTGCAAGTAAGGCGGTGCGTATTTTTGTAGAGCTGATGGTAATATCCTGCAATACATGTTCGGGAATTTCTTTTACTATAAAATTATTGGCAGCAGCTTCATCTTCCAATAAATGATAATCTCCTTTACGGCCAGCACCAAAGCGGTGGTCGTAGCCTATAATAATGGTATGCGGATGAAAGTGTGCCACTAAAAAATTATTGATATATTCATGGGCTGTTTGCTCGGCAAATTCAATAGTAAAAGGCACCACTACTAAATGATGAACCCCATGTTTTTCCAGCAAGGTTATTTTTTCTTCCAGTGTATTCAGCACTTTAATATCCTGTTTTGAATTAGCCACCACCATTTTAGGGTGTGGATGAAAGCTGATAACCACAGTTTCGCCATCAACTGCTTTTGCCTCTGCTGATAATTGCTTTATTATTTGCTGGTGGCCGCTGTGTACCCCATCAAAAGTGCCGATAGTGATTACTGCATTTTTAAAAACCGGCAATTGTTTTATATTGTAATGTACCTGCATATTTCAGTACTGCATTTGCCCCTGACATCCAAATGGGAACCGCAGCTTTTAAAATTAGATTTTATTTCTTTTTATTAAAGAGTTGCAAATCTAATGGATAAATTTATAATTGATAATCTATA
>JAYSTT010000280.1:0-3501 GCA_043719495.1 Ferruginibacter sp.
AAAAATCAATAATCATTTCCTCCGCTGCTTTTTGCTTTCTCTTTTTTAAGAATCTTCTTCTCACTATCAGTTAAGGGTTTTACTGCTGACGGTAAAACCGCTTTGGCTTCTTGTTTTTCTTCGGGTTTATTTTTTTGTTTTGAATTGGTATCTGCTGCTGGTTTTTGTATTTCACTTTCTATAGGTACATTCTCTTGTGGTATCTGTTCAGGCATGGGGTCATTAATAAAATCACCTGCATCACCATTACCTTCATCTACCACTGTACTATCACCCTTCCTGAATAATCTGCCCCAGTCGGCATCTGCAGATAACTCTTCATTGGTCATGGAGGAAGGTTTTTCAAAATTTTTTATTTTACCCAGACCTAATTTTTTATCTGCGTATACCTTGCTCATAAAAATACCCCATTTAGGCGCAGCCATTTCATTACCACCCGAGGTACCAGCATAAATTCTTAAAAAAGGATCTTCACAACCTACCCAGGTTCCTGCCAACAATTCAGGAGTATATCCAATAAACCATCCATCAGCATTATCATCAGTAGTACCGGTTTTACCGGCTTTTTCTACAGGAATACTATAATTATTAAGAGCACGGGCAGTACCAAATTTTACCACACCTTCCATTAACTGTACCATAGTAAATGCAGAGGCTTCGCTCATTACCTGTTTAGATTCTGCAGTAAACTCCTGCAAAATATTTCCGCTTTTATCTTCAATTCTTGTAACTAAAATTGGTGTAATGTTAAGGCTCTTGTTTGGAAACATACTGTACGCCTGCAACATTTCAAGCATTGGAATTTCTGCAGCACCTAAAGCAAGTGAAGAATAGGGGGGTAGCTTGGATTTAATGCCGCAACTTGTTGCAAACTCAATTACTCTTTTTACACCCACAAGGTTGGTAATGCGAACTGAAGCAGTATTTTTAGAGAATGCAAGACAATTAGCCAGTGACCCACCACCACCACCAAATGTTTTCATTACACCGCCATATAGCACTGCACCTCCAGGTACTTCTGTTGCTGGTGTATATCCGGCATCCTGAACTGCTAAAGAGTAAATTAATGGTTTTATAGTAGAACCAACCTGCCTTTTAGTAGTAACATGATCGAACTTAAACCATTTATAATCTATACCGCCAACCCAGCATTTTACCTCACCCGTTTTGGGGTCCATTGCAGCAAAAGAGGTTTGCAGTAATTGTTTGTGGTATTTAATAGAATCGTAGGGTGTCATGGTAGTATCTTTCTCTCTTTTGGCATTCCATGCAAATACTTTCATTTTTACAGGGATAAAAAAAGATTTTTTGATATCTTCTTCTTTAATTTTATCCTCGGTCATATTTTTCCAGCGATCGGTATATTTCATTGCAGCCTCTATTGTGGCTTCATGCCCTTTCCACATTTTTGCACCATTGTTTTTTATAATCCAGTCTAATTTTTTTTGTATTACCGGCATGTGTTGCACTACAGCCTCTTCTGCATATTGCTGCATTTTACTATTGATGGTACTATAAATTTTAAGTCCGTCTTTATATAAATTATAAGGTTCCCCAGTTTTTGGGTTTTTATTATTTAAACACCAGTCTTTCAAGTAATCTTTTAATGCATCTCTAAAATAGGGGGCTATACCAATATTTTCATCCAATTTTTTATAATAAGTGATAGGAGGTTTAGCTTTTAATTTTGTAGCCTCGCCTTCGGTTAAAAATTTTTGTTTGCAAACTACCATTTGGTTTATTACTGTATTCCTCCTTATACGTGATGCTTCGGGGTGGGTGATTGGATTATAAATATAGCCTTTAAGCATACCCACCAGCACAGCAGCTTCTTCAATTTTTAAATCTTTAGGTTCTTTTTGATAATACATCCTTGATGCATTACGTATGCCATATACATTAGCCCAGGGTGCCCTGTTTAAATAAAGGGTTATAATTTCTTCTTTGGTAAAATTCCGTTCAAGTTTTACCGCTACAATCCATTCTTTTAATTTTTGTATTCCTCTAACAAAAATATTTCCTTTACCCTGCCCTAGCATCATTTTTGCCACCTGTTGGGTAAGGGTGCTGCCACCTCCCTGTGTTCCCAAAGTAAACACCACTCTTCCCACAGCCTCGGCATCAATACCAGAGTGATCGTAAAAACGTTCGTCTTCTGTGGCTATTAATGCATGAATAATATTGGGGGATATTTCATTGTACTTTACTTCGCTTCTGTTTTCTGCATAATATTTCCCCATCAGCAAACCATCACTGCTGTAAATTTCTGTGGCTAAATCTGCTTCGGGGTTTTCCAGTTCTTTTATTGAGGGCATTTTGCCAAACAAGCCAAAGTTTGCACAAACAAATAAGAGTATTACGGCAAGTAACCCACCAACAAATAACCGCCAAAGAATTTTTACAGAACGCTTCATATATAGTTATGAGTTATGAAAAAAAAATTGATGTACAAAAGTATTACTGACAAGCTTTTATTTTTTAAAGATGCCTGTTAAAATTTGCCCGGATATTGTTTATTTAACAGGGCCTTATAACCAATAATATCTTTGTTTATTTTTAATACTTCCAAATTTTCGCTGGTAATAATCGCAAATGAATATTTAGCTGCCGGCAACCAGGATACTTCCCTTGACGCCGCTTTTTTAATCTTATCATAATATAGCAGGGCTGCAGCACCATCAGTAAAAGATGATATAATTAAAATGCTATGTTCGGCATCAACGGCATCTTTAGCAATGGTAAAAACCTGGCCATAATAATTTTCTTTATTGTAACGGGTAAAGGCATTTTTAGCCTCATTAACATACACTCCGTCCACTTTATCCAAAATCATTATTATGCTATGCGGTACGTCAGGCTTTAATACAAAAGTTCCATTAGTTAATGGCGGAGGCAGCACTTTTTTAACTGTATCCTTTAATGCTGCCGGAGGAACTGGGACTGTAGGTTTTTTTGTAATAACAGGCGCATTAACTTTTGGGGTTTCTTGTTTAGCTACGGGGTTATCATCCACAACAATTAATTTGTCTTCCTCTGCCCTGGTTACCTGTAAATTGGTAAGATAGGTTTCAATTTCACTTCTTCTGTTCAATACATCAATCATTGTTTCTGCCTTTTCTTTTAAAGGAGATGCCGGGTTATTTTTAATAAGAGTGTTTAAGCCGGCAATTGCAATACTGTCATTACGTTGCCTTACATTGTACAGTGCTTCTATATATAACAATTGAGGCGTCCAGTAATTAACGCCATATTTTTTATCTGCTTTATTCTTTTCATTTAAAGCATCATCAAATTTACCTTCTATAAAAAGATTATAAATGTTTTCGTAAGTTTTGGTAGCATCGGCATTTTTTATTTTAGGATTTAAAGCGGCTGGATTATTTACCATTTGCCCCGATTTTGTATTGGCAAATTTTGCGTTAAGTAAATTTTTATAATAATCAGCCCTTTCAGTATTACTCAATTTGTTGTAGCAATAATACAAACCCAGATAAATTTCTC
>JAYSTT010000029.1:0-10802 GCA_043719495.1 Ferruginibacter sp.
CAGTGCGTAAATCCAAATCGGCGGTAATGCCATGTATTACATCATTAGGTGCCGCGGCATTTGGCAAAGTAAAACCTAAACCTGTGGTGGTTGAATTAGTGCTACCTAAACCCACCCATCCGTTAGAAGAAATATTTACCGTATTAAATATATTGCCATAAAACCTGAAACTAAATGGCAGGGCAACACCATCCCATCTGCAGTTATCTAAATTTATACCTGATGATTGACTGGTTACAGCAACACCTGCATCAGCCAATACATTAATAAATTGATCAGGCAAAAGGCTGGTAGGTATTGTACTGATTGTATAACCTACCGGTACGGCTGTTGCAGTAATTGAAATGGAGTTGCTGGCACAAATATTTGCTGCTGCACTGGTAGGGTTGGTGCTAACAGTAAGTTGTGCAACTGATTTAAGGGTAAAGCAAATTATTGCCAGTAAAAGGTAAAGGTTTTTCATTAATAAGAGATTAGTACAACAGTTACAAACGTGAAGCACTACATAATATTGTAATACCTATTTTACAATTTTAACAAAAATGAATGTCAATTTAATACCCGGCGGGCTGGCTTTTTTTGTAAATACAGGTTGAAGTAACTTTAAATAAACAGCTGTACTACGTAAAAATAAGCAGTAGAAATACCGCGGCAGATATTAAATTACAGTTGCAGGTATTTATTTTACTGAATTTTTTTTATTATAGTTTTCGTGCTTTTAAAGCAAAGAAAAAATAACTACTTTTCGCATAGTAAAATCACTTAGTAAATTTTCATTAAATAGCTGTAAAAAAAGAAATTTTTTGTAATGATAAATACAATTAATTTCCTTTCTTTACGTTTCCAATAATATTCTAATATCCATTAAAACCAGTAAATTCTAAATCCAAATGAAAAGGAAGTTCTATTCCCTTGCAGCATTATTATTTTTTGTGCAGCTAACTATTGCACAGCATGCTCCTATTTTACCCAGCTCTGCAGGAAACAGTGGCACAGGTGCCAATATTAATGTGGTGTATCACCGCATAGACTGGACAATCGATCCACGAACAGCCACAAATATTATTACAGGCACGGTAGTTACTTATTTTAAAACAATTGCAACCAATGTGTCCACCATCGCTATGGACCTCAACAATACCAGTTTTAACAATGGGTCGTTGCTGATTACTTACCATGGTATCACCTGCTCCAAATCATTCGCAGGAAATATTGTTACCATAACATTACCGGCTACAATTGTGGCAGTGAATACACTGGATTCCATGGTCATCAACTATTCAGGTGTACCTCCCGTTGTTTCAGGTGCGGCCCAGGGCTACCAAAAAGGTACCGGCGCATTAGGGGCTTCGCCCAACCAATATACCGGTTCCCTTTCTGAATCTTATGAAGACAGGGACTGGTGGCCCTGTAAGGCCGATATGCAGGATAAGATAGATTCCATGGATATCAATGTTACGGTGCCCTGGATAGTGAATGCCAATGCTGATACTTTTTGGGTTGCTACCAATGGGGTGCTGTATGATTCAACCATTACCAGCAATACCCGTACTTTTAAGTACAAAACACGTTACCCCATTGCCTCTTACCTGGTGGCAGTTTCGGTAGGTAAATTCAACCGGTATTACAGTTCTGTAAATATCAATAGCACTGTTGTTCCTGTTCAGTTCTATATACTCAGAAATACCGCCTCACAGCCTGCTGTGGTAACAGCTATGACCAAAATAAACGCTGTGGTGGATAGTCTTAGCCGCCGATGGGGTGATTATCCTTTTAAGAAGGAAAAGCATGGATTTTACGACGGATTGAACGGGGCCGGGGGAATGGAGCACCAGACTTTTTCGGCTATTGCCAATAACGCACTTACTGACTTAGCTACCCTTACGCATGAACTGGCTCACCAGTGGTTTGGCGATAACGTATCTTTTGCTACATGGAATGATCTATGGCTGGCTGAGGGCCCTGCCCGTTTTTCTGAAGCCTATGCTGCAGAACAGGTACCGGGGCTTGGATTTACGGCTACACAGGTGCAGACCATGAAAAATACCTTGAAAACAAATGCATTGGGATTAAGTTCACAAAGCGCCTGGATACCGAATTCAAGTATGGGTACATCTGCCTTGATATGGAGTTCCAATTACGGCAGTACCGTTTATGAAAGAGGCGGAATGGTTATTACCATGTTGAGGACTTTGTGTGGCGATGCTAAATTTAAACAGGCCATGACCAGTTATCAGACTGCACTGGCAGGGAAATCGGCCACAACTGATTCGCTGAAAAATCATTTTAATGCCGTTCTTGGGGTGGATATTTTCGAATTTTTTAATGATTATGTAGGAGGCTCGGGAAATGGAACTATAAAAGGAGGCATTGGCAATCCTATTCTTTCAGTTATCTGGAATACCCCTGTTTTAAATAATTTAGTACTGCGAATGGGTACTCAAACTAAAACAGCAGGAAGTAATGTAACTTATTTTAATGGCCCGGTTGTGGTACGTGCAACCAATGGAGTAAAAGATACCACGATAGTATTTTATGATGGCGGCGGGCTTTTATCCAAAGCCGGTAACGGAATAACTGTGGGTACTGCAGATTTCCTTTCTTACAACCTGTCATTTAACCCAACCAGCCTTATTTATGATGATAGTGCAAGAACACTATCTACGGGTTCTACCACCAAATTAACTACTCTGGCTGTAAATGTTATTGATTTTAATGCAAAAAAATCAGTAACCGGTAATAAAATAATTCTTTCAATAACAAACAGCGAACCGGTAGAAAAAGTAATCTTATTAAAAAGTGCAAATGGAATAGATTTTTCTGATGCCGGTTTAATGACTAAAACAAATACATCAGGTACTGAAAATAATTATCTGTTTAATGATGGGCTGCCTTTTTCTGGTACAACTTTTTACAGGGCTAAAATTTATTATGCTGGTAAAGAAGAGGTAACAAATATTGTAAAACTGCAATCAACACCAATTAAAGGCATTGGCGTTTCGCCAAATCCTGCAAACAGGGAAGTGAATATAAATTTTGAAAACACTGCACAACAGGAAACTAAGATTAGCGTTTTAAGTGCAGTGGGTAAAAAAGTAATTGAATCAACAACTAATAACAATTTTATACATTTTGATATAAGTAATTTATCAGCAGGAATTTACATGGTGCAGGTAATGCAGGAGAGTAAAACAGTGCAAACGCAAAAATTACTGGTACATCATTAATGTATTTAATTATTTAATATCCTTTTTTAAAACACACCACTATGAGAACAATTTTATTCTCTTTATTAATTTTACTGTGTTTTGCACAAGTTGCCAAAGCACAACCAGCCACTTTTGGGGTACCCATTAGTATTGGCAGGGCGAATTGCGGAGGTGGAGGTAGTTCGGGAGACTCTACATATTTTTTTAACTATGCTGCCACAAACCTAACCAGGGCAGCTTATCCAAATGCATATAAAGCCCGGCTTAAAATCGGGCCTTTATCCATCACTGACAGGTGGAGCATTTTTGCTGCAAGTATTTCTTTTAATCCCAAAGACCAAAAATTATATTACCTCTGGACAGATTATTTTAATGTAATCAGGGCCACAGGCACCTGGACTTATATATGGAGATGGAAGCCTGATACAACCTTTACAGTAGGGGCCACTGTAACAACCAATTTTATAGATACGCTTAGGTCCTTTCCTTATGATATTGGTGGTGTGGCCTTTGATAATAATGGTATTGGTTGGACGCTTGAATTTCCTGCAACTAACCCCTGCAGCAGAGCCTTTTTAAGGCCAATAGACTTTGCGGCAAATATTTATAATGCCGCTGACACACTTGATTTTACAAGCGGCCCCGGGGGAATCGGAGATACATTGTGGAATCCCGGTGCCGGAGATATTGTAATGACTCCATCCGGACAACTCTATTATAATTTTGATAATAAACTTTACACGCCTGATTATGGTAGCTATGGAGGGGCAAGCAGACATATTACCTCTACTTATATCGATACTACAAGGCGGCCATCCGGTGCTACTTCCTTAGTAGGTCTTGCTTATGCCGATGGAGACATTGTTGCATCCTACTCTACAGGCTGTATTTATAGACGGCTTGATCCTATTACCGGAGATACAAACTTTGTAAATTATACTTATTTAGCCGGTAAAGGTGTTTATTCTGTTGATATGACGCAGATAAATTCCGGGGTGGGGGCTTCTAAAAGATTAGTATCACTTACCGCAACAGGCACTCCGGGGCAATATGATGTGCTGTATGATGTGTATGTAAGAAATTATGGAAACATACCTATTAGTAATGTGCAGGTTACCGATAACCTTACCTTAATAAACGGGGCTGCTAACCTGTCCAATGTAACGGCAGTATTAACCAGTAATCCGGCAGGGGTTACACTTAATCCCGGTTACAATGGTAATTCAAATATTAATTTACTCATTGGCACCGACTCTTTAAAAAATTATCCTACTTCAATTAATAACTTTACTATTCGTATTTCCTGCCGCTTATCAAATATTGTAAGTGGTATTGTTTATAATAACAGTGCTGTAGCCACTGCAAAAGGGTTTAACAATACAGCTTTAAGAGATTCCTCTACAAATGGTAACAATCCCGACTTAAATCAAAACGATAAACCCGATGATTTGGGAGAAGGACAGCCAACACCTTTTGTAATTGCTATTATTCCTACACCAACACCTTGTACACCTTTCAGTATAACAACCTATAATCAGGATTTTGGAACAGGTGCCGGCCTTTTCGCAACAATACCTCCATCTTTTGCAGTACCTTCTGCCAGCAGTGGTTATACAGGATTTGCGGCTCAGCCTTTGGGACTAAACCAGTTTACAGTTACCAATAACCCTTTTTTAGCTGATAATGCCAACTGGATTAATTTAGCGGATCATACAGGTGGGGCAAATGGAAGAATGCTTGTTGTAAATGCAGATGCAGCGGCAAAAGTCCTTTATGTGGATACTTTACCCACGTCTTGCCCCGGTCAGCAATATTCGCTTTCTTTTTGGGCCGCATTTATCGGTAATTCTTCCTATCAAACCATTTGTAATGGTTTAGGTGGGTTTAAATATCCAAAATTAAAAATGGAGCTGGTAGATATAACTACAGGGCTTACTGTAGTTACACTTACTACTGGCAATATTACCACTACAACCTGGCAAGAGTTAGGAATGACTTTTGTAATGCCAACCGGCTATTTTAATCTTATTTTAAAAATAACCAATGCCGCCCCCGGAGGTTGTGGTAATGATTTAGCAATTGATGATATTAAGTTTGGTAGTTGTAATGCTTTGCCAATAGCCAGCACCAGTGGTCCTGTTATAGGTTGTATAGGAGCATCTACAACTTTTACTTCTTCAATAAGTAACCCGGCTACTCTTCCTGGGCCAAAAGATTATCAATGGCAAATAGCAAGTGCATTAGCAGGCCCTTATGTGGATATTGCAGGTGCAACCTCATCTACTTATACCATTCCTTCTATTGCCGCAGCAGATACCGGTAAATATTATCGCGTAATTATTGCAGCACAAGGTAATATGGCAGTGGTTACCTGCCGCTTTATTTCTCCCGCAGTTTTACTTTCGGGCAAGGCCCCTTCTATTGCGGCAACATCAGCAACAAAAAACAAAAATAATATTTGCCCGGGTATAGTGGTGCAATTAAGCCAGGTTGGTGGTACATTAGGTACTAATGCCAGTTGGAAGTGGTACACGGGAAGCCCGGGTGGTACATTAGTAGGTTCAGGTGTTACATTAAATGTTACTCCAGCGGTTACTACCACTTATTATGTAAGGGCAGAAGGAGATTGTAATACCACAGCCGATCAGTCGGTAACAGTATTTATATCCTGCGATATTGATAAAGATAAAGATGGTATTCCTGATTTTGTGGAGAGTAATATACCTGCTGCATTAACCAATGCTTTTAATACAGGGTATGCAGGTTACAAGGACAATAACAATGATTTTATTAACGACGATTTTCAGGCCGATGGCGATAGTGATAACGATGGCATCCCTAATTATCTGGATACAGATTTCCCGGGCCGAGTGGATGTAAATGGCGATTTGGTAGATGACAGATTTGATACAGATTTAGACGGCAAAATAAATATGCTGGATTTAGATAGTGATAATGATGGTATACCGGATGTAGTGGAAGCTTATGGGGTAGATACCAATGGCGATGGTAAGATTGATAATTTTACAGATACAGATGGCGATGGCTTATCGCAAAATGTGGATGCAAATATTACCGGTGCCAATAACTCCGGCAACGGCTTAGGCGCTCCTGATTTAGATGGCGATGGGGTACTGAACTTTATCGATTTGGATAGTGATAATGATGGTATACCAGATGTAGTGGAAGCAGGTGGTCCGGATGTAAATAATAATGGTAGAATTGATGGTTTTGTAGATGCTAATGCTGATGGTTTGCACGATGGATATATTAATGGAACTGCACTATTAATAACCGGTGCAGATATAACCGCAGATGGCCGTGCCGATAGCTGGCCCAATAAAAATCTGGACAGGGATTTAAGACCCAATGCTTATGATATGGATAGCGATGGCGATGGTATTGCAGATGTAATAGAAGCAGGTTTACCCGATACTAATTTTGATGGAATTGCAGATGGTGTAAGAGTTAATGGTTGGTCAACCACTGTTTCTGGTTTGTTTGCTTTAAATTTAAGAAATACAGATGCCAGCGGTAACCCCGATTACCTGGATATAGACTCTGATAATGATGGTATTCCGGATAATATAGAAGGGCAACCTACCCCAACATTACCACTCCTGGTTGGATATCAGGTACCTACCTTAAGCGATCCTGATGGAGACGGATTAATGGATCCCTACGATAATGTAGTTGGTTTTGGTGGTTCTGGAATATTTGTTTTTGATAAGGATGGCGATGGCATACCCGATTACCGTGATGCAGATAGTGATGGTGATACTGTTCCGGATGTAATAGAAGGTAATGATTTTAACCTTAATGGCCTGGCAGATGATTTAGTAACCTTAACCGGTTTGGATACCGATGGTGATGGGTTGGATAATCGATTTGATTCTTTGAATTCGGTTACCAATTTAAAAGGTACCTCTTATATGATGGGTGTAAACGGTAGTTTAGTGGGGGATCCGGCACCAGGTGCAAGATGCCCGGTACAAAAGAAAACAGTAGGACAGATAGACAGAGACTGGCGCTATGTATTAACAGTACTTCCTGTTCAATTCCTGAATCTTAATGGTATTTGGCAAAATGCACAAATACAACTTGGGTGGACGATCATTGCATCCAAAGATGTAGACCATTTTGAAATTGAAAGAAGCATTGATAACGCAATCTATACAAAAGTGGGTACTTTAGCAGAGGCTGTACAATTAAACGAGCAGCAAAGCTTTGGATTTACTGATGATATAAGCGGTATTAATAACAATATTATTTATTACAGGCTTAAAGTAGTAGGTAAGGCCGGAGAAATAAAATACAGTAATATACTGATAGTACGGCAAAATCAGGCCAAAACAGCCATAAGCATAATGCCCAACCCTGCAAAGGATTATGTTGTTGTAAAATTCTTTGTAGAAAAAGAATCGGAAGTAACTATACGGCTGATAGATAATATTGGTAAGATAGCGATATCACAAAAACAAATTGCGGCAAAAGGAAATAACATAGTGCAATTAAACAATCTTACAAAATACAGCAGCGGGGTTTATACCCTGCAGGTATTGGTAAATGATGAAATTGTAACTAAGAAGCTGATTCTTTCTAAATAAATTTATACACTAATACATTTTTAATAATGCTCCTGACACAATCAGGAGCATTTTTTTTATGCTACTTTTGTTTTAATGTACACACTAAAAAAATCATTGGGGCAGCATTTTTTAAAAGATGAAATTATTATTCAAAAAATAATAGACGCTGTAAGGCAGGATTCATTTAAAAATTTATTGGAAGTGGGCCCCGGAGCAGGGGCATTAACTAAACATTTAGTAAACCTGCCCGGCATAAATTTTAAAGCAGTGGAATTGGATGACGAAAAAGTGGATTACCTGTATCAAAAATATCCGATACTAAAAGATAAAATAATTCACCAAAGTTTTTTGGATATAGAAAAACCTTTTGAAGAACCCTTCACAGTAATTGGTAATTTTCCGTATAATATATCAACACAAATTCTCTTTAAAATATTAGAATGGAAAGATGAAGTACCCTGCGTAATCGGCATGTTTCAAAAAGAAGTGGCACAAAGGGCAGCTTCCAAAGAAGGCAGTAAAGTATATGGTGTATTGAGTGCATTGGCGCAGGCTTATTATAATGTGGAATATTTATTTGATGTAAGCAATGATTGTTTTAACCCTCCACCAAAAGTGCAGAGTGGGGTAATTAAATTAATAAGAAGAACTGAACCATTACAAGTAAAAAGCGATAGGGCCTATTGGGTACTGGTAAAAACAGCTTTTAATCAAAGGCGCAAAACTTTGCGTAACGCAGTAAAAAGTTTGTTTACAGCAGCAGTATTGCAAGATGATATTTTTACTAAACGAGCCGAAGCATTGAGTATTGAAGATTTTGCGGCGCTTACTTTTAAAATGAGTTAAAATGAAAAATGCTTTTTACTTTTTTAGTTTTATCTTTTTACTTTTTATTTTAAACTCGTGTTATACACCAAGATATGTTTACAGCCCCACAGCACATAATGTACCAGTGCTTATAAAAAAAGGGGATAGCAAACTGGCATTTAATTATTCCATCAATTTTGCCGATAACACCGTAAAAGAGAATGTATCAACAACCGGTAAAGCCCGGGGATATGACCTTCAGGCGGCTTATGCTTTTACAAACCATTGGGCCGGGCAGTTAAATTATTTTAACCGCAACGAAAGAAACGCAGGAGATTTTGATAACAATATACTGGACAGTACCGTCATTAATTATAAACGTAACCTTACTGAAATTGGTGCCGGATATTTTCATGCCCTTAATGAAAATAAACAGGCCATGGTGCAAATTTTTGGAGGTATTGGTTTTGGTAAATTTAGTTTTACTGATAATGGACGGGATCAGAATAATGTGTACCGCAACCGGTTTCACAATATGAATATAACCAAACTGTTTATTCAACCAGCTTTTACTGTAAGAAGTAAAAGAAATTTTGCTGCTTCGCTTTCATCAAGGCATAGCATTATTTTTTTTAGAAACATAAAAACAGATTACAGCACTATAGAGTTGGACAATTATAAATTAGACAGCCTTAATATTAACCCCCGTGTTTTTTGGGAGCCATCCGTTGTAAATAGTTTTGGTTACAAAAAACTGCCAGGTGTTAAGTTTGAGTTTCAGTTGGGGATGGCATTTTTAATGAGCCGGAGATTTGTAGATTACAGGACATTTAATTTTTCAGCCGGTTTATTATTTGATTTGCCAAAGCTTTTCGCTTTGAGCAACCATTCATCTAAAAACTAGCGGTTGTAATTTTTGTAAGGTTGTTTACAGGTAAATTTGTAGCCCCCTCTATCTCCCCCGAAAGAGGAGCAAATGAAGAATCAAAAAGCGAAGAATAATAAAATAGAATTAAACACATAAAAGAGTGATAGCATTGGTTTTAAAAATATAAAACATAATCTTCCAAACAATCTTCTCCATTTCCCTTCCCTTGGGGAGGATAGATGGGGCTATACTTTATGAGTTTTACATTAAAAAACAAAGTTAGAATTGTAACAGCCGCCAGCTTATTTGACGGCCACGATGCTGCCATTAATATCATGCGCCGTATAATGCAGTCAAAAGGCGCTGAAATAATTCATTTGGGCCACAACAGAAGTGTACTTGAAATTGTGGAATGTGCGATTGAAGAAGATGTGCAGGGTATTGCAATTACCAGTTACCAGGGCGGGCATGTTGAGTTTTTTAAATACATGAAAGACTTATTGGAGCAAAATGATTGTGGCCACATTAAAATTTTTGGTGGTGGCGGCGGCACTATTCTTCCTGTAGAAATTGAAGAGCTGCATAACTATGGTATTACAAAAATTTATAGCCCCGATGATGGCAGAAGAATGGGATTGGAAGGCATGATTGAAGATGTAATTATTAACTGCGATTTTGAATTGAGCGGTACTGGTAATTATAAAAATGCCATGACGCTTGGTGAAGTAAATGATGTAAGAAAAATTGCAAGAGAGATTACGAAAGTGGAGAATGGTTTACAGGTGTCAGACGGTTCCAAACCGTCAGACACCTTGAACAAAACTATTCCGGTGTTGGGAATAACGGGCACAGGTGGCGCAGGAAAATCTTCAGTTACCGACGAAATTGTTCGCCGTTTTTTAAATGGCTATACTGATAAAACCATCGCTGTAATTTCTGTTGATCCAAGCAAGAAAAAAACAGGCGGTGCATTATTGGGCGATAGAATAAGGATGAACGCTATTTCTTCTCCCCGTGCATACATGCGTAGTTTGGCAACAAGAGAAAGCGAAAAAGCATTAAGCAAATATGTGCAGGAAGCGATTGATATTTGTAAAGCTGCCGGATATGATTTTATTATTTTGGAAAGTGCCGGTGTAG
Source organism: Ferruginibacter sp. (assembly GCA_043719495.1). GTDB lineage: Bacteria > Bacteroidota > Bacteroidia > Chitinophagales > Chitinophagaceae > Ferruginibacter. Next base: position 10,614 of record JAYSTT010000029.1, read on the forward strand.
GACAAAGCGACGCCAGTATTTTAGATTACTGTGATGTAAGTATGTATGTGATGACGCCGGAGTATGGTGCAGCCAGCCAACTGGAAAAAATAAATATGCTGGACTATGCCGACATTGTTTGTATAAATAAATTTGATAAAGCGGGGGCATTAGATGCTTTGCATGATGTACGCAAGCAATATAAACGCA
>JAYSTT010000281.1:0-8542 GCA_043719495.1 Ferruginibacter sp.
TTTGCATTTCGATTTTTATGGGGTACTACCAATAGAAATTGCAAAACTCACCGTAGAGGTAAATAGTAAAAAATATGGCGGAGAATCAACTTCTATCCGAAAATTATTATTTGATAAGGCTAACAAACCAGCCAAAGATTTATTCGACAAAGGTATTAACCAGCAATTAAAAAATATCTGTGCTATTATTGAACAGCTAATCGCAGATGTATCAAATGTAACCCTGCAGGAATTATTTGCCCATATCATTCAGCATGCAGGTGTGCTTTCTTACATTATGAAAAGCAAAGAAAAAATTGCTTTAATGCAATTGCTTGCCGCATTGTTCGATTTTATTAAAGAAGAAAGCAGCCGTAGCCCATTGCTGGATTTAAAAGGATTGATTTCCCTTATTGATTTAATGGAAAAAGAAAACCTGCCTTTACCCATGGTACAGGTGGCAGGTAACGATAAAGGCGTTAACCTGCTAACAGCTCATGGCAGCAAAGGGTTGGAGTTTGAATATGTTTTCTTTGTTGGTGTGAATGCCGGCAGTTGGGAAAAGAAAAGAAAACCCGGTGGCGGGTATAAATTTCCAGATACGATGTTCTCTTCACAACCGGTTTCATCTGATGAGGAAGAATTGCGCCGTCTGGTATATGTAGCACTAACAAGGGCCGAAAAACATTTGTACATCTCTTATGCAAAATTTAAAAACGATGGTAGGGAAATGGAACCCTCCATGTTTATTGCCGAAATTTTAGAGCAACATGCTATCCCTATTGAAAAAGTAAGTTTGACTAACGAAACAATTGCCGATTTTGAATTATTACAATTTAACGCACAGGCTCCCGAAATTCAAAAAGCGGAAGAAGATTTTATCAATACAATTCTGGACAAATTTGTAATGAATGTAACAGCGCTGAATAATTATTTGAAATGCCCGTTGCAGTTTTATTATCAAAATTTAATTCGCATACCCTCCGGCAAAAGTGAAGCAACTGAATTTGGCAGTGCCATCCATTATGCATTGGAAAAATTATTCCGAAAGATGCAGGATAGGAAGCAAGATAAATTTCCTTCTAAAGAAGAAATGATGGCCGACTTTAACTGGTACATGCACCGCCACAGAGAAAATTTTACTAAAGAAGCATTTGACAGGAGAATTGAATATGGCGATGAAGTATTGCGGAACTATTACGATAAATATATTAACAGCTGGAATAAAGTGGTTGCAGCAGAAAGAAATATCCGAGGTGTTGTAGTAAACAGTGTTCCTCTTAAAGGTAAATTAGATAAACTGGAATTTGATGGTAAAAATGTAAACGTAGTTGATTATAAGAGTGGTGATATTGATAAAGCTCTGCTCAAATTGAAAGCACCAAACGATAAAGATCCCAATGGGGGCGATTACTGGAGGCAGGCGGTTTTTTATAAAATACTGGTAGATAATTACGAACAAAAAGATTGGAAAGTAATCAGTACCGAATTTGATTTTGTAGAGCCCGATAAGAAAAAAGAATACCGTAAAGAAAAAATTGTAATAACCCCTGCAGATACCGAAACAGTAAAACAACAAATTACTGAAACCTGGCAAAAAATACAGGACCGGGATTTTTATACCGGCTGCGGCGCAGCAGATTGCCACTGGTGCAATTTTGTAAAAGATAACCAGCTGGCAGTGGCACTCCACGATTTGGAGGAAGAAGAAGTTACAGATTAAGGGATTTTTATGATTTTAAAAAAATATAAACAAAGCAAACCCGTTAAGTTTGCAGTTCAACAACATTTGATGAAACTAATCAGGATTTCATATTTACTAATTATAATTTCTTTTGCAGGTATAATTATTGTTGGCAATAGTGGCTGTGCACAAATTGGTTCCATTTCCGGTGGTGACAAAGATTCTCTTCCTCCCAAATTGTTAGCATCTAACCCTAAATTATTAAGTACCAATTTCACGGGCAATAAAATCACTTTTACTTTTGATGAATATATTGATGAGTTGCAGGATGTGCAGGCTAATGTACTTGTTTCGCCATATCCCAAAATTAACCCTGAATTTAAAAGCAAATTAAAAACAGTATCTGTAAAATTAAAAGATACCTTATTAGCTAATACTACTTATTCTATTCAATTTGGCAGTGCCATAAGAGATGTAAACGAAGGCAATATATTTAAAGGGTTCACTTATGTATTTTCAACCGGAAACGTAATTGATTCTTTACAATTATCCGGCAATGTAGAGCTTGCTGAAACAGGAAAAACAGACAGTACGCTTATGGTATTGCTTTACCGAAATGCAAACGATTCGTCTGTACAGCAGGCAAAACCAAGCTATATTGCCAATGTAAAAGGCGATGGCAGTTTTACTTTTGTTAATCTGCCGCCCGGCAATTTTAATATTTATGCATTAAAAGATGGCGATGGAGGCAAAACCTATAATTCAAAAACAGAACTGTTTGCCTTTGCTGATAAACCTATTCTTGTTGCAGGTAATAATGACTCTGTAAAATTGTATGCTTACCAGGAAGAGAAAGACAATAAAAAACCTGCAGCTTCTTTAATAAAACCTAAAACCCCGGCACAAAAAAAATTAAAATACACTTTTTCAGCTGCCGGAAGAAAGCAGAATTTAAAAGATAGTCTTGTACTGGAATTTAATAATCCCATCAAAAAATTAGATTCTTCAAAAATTCTTTTAACTGATACAAATTATGTTGCTGTGCCTGCCGTCTCTTTTTTTATCGACAGTAATAAAATTATTTTTAAAACAAAATGGGCAGAAGATTTTGATTACAGGCTTATTGTAAATAAAGATGCAGTTACAGACAAAACCGATAGTACACTTTCAAAAACTGATACTATACGTTTTAAAACAAAAGGCCTGGCAGATTATGGCAATGTGGTGCTGCGTTTTAATAACATTGATTTAACAAAGCACCCGGTACTGCAATTTGCTTTACAGGATGAAATAAAAGAATCTTATCCTTTAACAGGTAAGGAATGGCGCAATAAACTATTTCCTCCGGGAGATTATGAAATAAGAATTTTATATGATAATAATAATAATGGTAAATGGGATGCCGGAAGTTATTCTAAAAAATTGCAGCCGGAAAAAGTAATTTCACTTCCCAAAAAATTTTCAGTAAAAGAAAACTGGGATAATGAAAGCGATATCAATCTTTAATTACCTTTAGCCCATGATTTTTTCTTCTTCTCTTTTAGAAAATGCTGTAAATGAATTTGCCAAACTGCCTGGTATTGGAAAAAAAACAGCACTGCGGTTGGTATTACATCTTATTAAACAGGATGTACAGGATGTAAATAATTTTAGCAAAGCCATTGCAACTTTAAGAACTGAAATTAAATTTTGCAGCCGATGTCATAATATTTCGGACAAGGATTTATGCAATATTTGCTCCAATACTATGCGAAAGCAGGAAATGCTTTGTGTAGTGGAAAACATCCGGGATGTAATTGCCATTGAAAGCACTCAGCAGTTTAATGGAGTGTACCATGTTTTAGGTGGCATCATCTCACCTTTGGATGGGGTAGGGCCAGAGCAGTTGCAAATTGATTCTTTAATCAGTCGCATCAGCAAAGAAGAAATAAGTGAAGTGATTTTTGCACTCAATCCTAATATACAAGGTGATACTACCATTTATTATATTGGCAAAAAATTAAAATATTTTCCTATAAAAATTACTACAATAGCCCGGGGTATTGCATTTGGGGGCGAGCTGGAATATGCCGATGAAATGACCCTTGCTAAAAGTATCAGCAACCGGATACCGGTGGAAAATTACATTACTGCAAGCAACTAAGGCCATAATATTCCCGTTCAGTATCAATAAATACCGGTTCAGCAAAACAATTACCTGTTACAGGTAACCTATCGTTAATTTTAAAGCAAGAATTAATTATGTCAGCAAAAAAAATAATCTTATTTGCAATTTTAATAATTGCATTGCTGTCTGCAGCAATCGGGTACAAAATATATAATAAAGAACATTTTAGTGTAGAAGATTCCAGGCCGGCTGCTGAAATTTCTGCAACTGCATTACACCAAACCTTTGCAACAGATTCAACTGTGGCAAAAACTAAATTTATAGGCGACGAAGCTAATCATAAGGTAATAAAAGTTAATGGCGAAATTGCCGCAATTAAAGAAGATCAGCAGGGGAATACTATAATTCTGTTAAAAACAATAACTGAGGGAGCTTTTATAAACTGCACCTTGGAAGGGAAGCCTGAAAATATTAATTCTGGTAAAACAATTGCTGTAAAAGGTATTTGTACAGGCTATAACTTTGACGCAGAAATGGGCATACCCGGCGATGTTATTTTAACCAGGTGTTTTATTTCTAAGTAAGCATAATTTAAAATGAAAAAATTTTTATTTTCAATTGCTATAACCAGCATACTGATTTTAGCAATTAATTCATGCAAACATGAAGCGCCGTTATTGAATGCAGATACTACTCCTTTGCCGGGCCCGGTAGGAAATAATGGAGTTTGCTTTCAAAGCGAAATACTGCCTCTTTTTCAAAGCAATTGTGCAAAATCCGGCTGCCATGATGCGGCAACACACAAAGCGGATATTGTATTGGACAACTATGCCAATATTATAAAGAAAGACATTGTACCAGGCAAAGCCGATAATAGTAAAATTTACAGGGTGATGTTTGAAACCGGAAGCGATAAAATGCCACCACCACCCAATGCTGATTTAACTGCTGCACAAAAATCATTAATTGCAAAATGGATAAATGAGGGTGCAAAAAATACAGTGAATTGCAGTTCCACCTGCGACAGCAATCAATTTAAATATGCAGCCAATATCAGTATATTAATGAGCACTTTTTGTACTGGTTGTCATAGCGGCACAGTGCCCTCCGGTAATATTGATCTCAGCAATTATAATAATGTAAAAGTACAGGTTACAAATGGTAGATTGCTTGGTTCGGTAATACAGGCTGCAGGATATGCTGCAATGCCAAAAAATGCAAATAAGTTAACCGATTGCCAGATAGCGCAAATAAAAAAATGGATAGCAGCCGGGGCCTTAAATAATTAAACAGCAAAATAAAAATGAAGCCCTTTTTATTTACAGCAACAAAAAATTGTATTGTAATTATTACCATTAGCCTGGTTTTAATTATAACATCAATAACCAGTTGTTATAATGATAAAGAAGAAATTTTATATCCGCAAACAGTTTGCGATACTGTTAATGTTACTTTTAGCCGCTCTGTTGTACCTATATTAAGTTCCAATTGCACCAGTTGTCATGGAGGTAACACACCTTCTGCAGGAATAAAACTGGATACTTATGCAGATGTTAAAATACAGGTAACTAATGGAAGATTGTGGGGCGCTGTTTCACAGGTGGTCAATTATTCGCCTATGCCAAAAAACGCTTCAAAAATGAGTACCTGCAACCTGGCAAAAATAAAAAAATGGCTGGATGCAGGAGCATTAAATAATTAAAAATAAAATACAAAAATAATTAAAATATGAAACGATTGATTCTGGTTATTGCAACTTCGCTATCAGTATTAAGTAGTGCCACGGCACAAAAATTCTATACAAAAAATGGATTGATTTCTTTTTTCTCTACCACAAAAATGGAAGATATTAAAGCCGATAATAACCAGGTGTTATGTGTTCTGAATACTCAAACAGGCGAATTGCAATTTTCCTTATTAACTAAAGGGTTTCATTTTCCCAAGGCATTAATGGAAGAACACTTTAACGAAAATTATATCGAGAGCACTAAGTTTCCAAAATCAATATTTAAAGGTTTGGTTACTGATATTACAAAAGTTGATTTTAATAAAGATGCTAGCTATCCTGTAAATGTAAAAGGCGATCTTACTATTCACGGTGTAATAAAAAATATTACTGCCTCGGGAAGTATTATTATTAAAGGAGGTAAAATAATTGCTTCCTCTAAATTTATGGCAAAACTTGCTGATTATAAAATTTTAATTCCCCGGGCAGTAAAAAATAATATTTCGGAAAGCATTGAAATTGCTGTAAACTGTAATCTTGATCAAAAAATGTAGTTCACTTTTAAAAAAAAGATATGTTGTTTTCAAAAAAAATATTTCCTATCATTTTGTTTTTTTTAATACTGGGTTATGCCGCCACTGCACAGGATACTACAGATATAATGAAAATGCTGGAAAGTGAAACAGAAAGTACAACTGACTATACTACTGCTACTTTTAAAACTACCCGTTTAATAAACGGGCATACTGTAGAAAATGCAGGCAAAGGGGTTTTGGATGTAAAAATTTCTCACCGGTTTGGAAAAGTAAACGGCGGCGGATATGAATTATTTGGACTGGATAATGCTACCATGCGTATGGGATTTGATTATGGTATTACCAATTATTTAATGATTGGCATTGGCCGCAGCACTTATCAAAAAACATATGATGCCTTTTTTAAAGTAAAGATATTGAGGCAGTCAAAAGGTAACAAAAATATGCCTGTAACATTAAGTTACGTACCAACCATTGCATTAAAAACATTAAAGTTTGAAGACCCCAACAGGAAAAATTATTTTTCCTCAAGGCTTTTCTTTACTCACCAGTTAATTGTTGGCCGAAAATTTTCTGATAAAACTTCCCTGCAATTTATGCCAACTTATACGCATCGTAATTTGGTACAGTTAGCATCCGAACCTAATAATCTTTTTGCTATCGGGATTGGAGGAAGACAAAAGTTAAGTAAACGAATAAGTTTAAATTTTGAATACTACTACCAGTTGCCTGATTATAAATTATTGAATACCACTAATTCCATTTCTGTAGGATTTGATATTGAAACAGGTGGCCACGTATTCCAGTTACACTTTACTAATTCACAAGGCATGAGTGAACGTAGTTTTATTTCTGAAACAACGGGTGATTGGGGGAAAGGCGATATATTTTTCGGTTTTAATATTTCCAGAGTATTTACTATAGGCAAGCATCGCTAAAATGAAATCAGTAGCGTTACTGTAAGTTTGGGCAAAGTATTTACTAAATTTAAATTATGCAAAAAAAGCCTGCTATATTTTTAATCTCTTTACTTTCTTTCAATGTATCTTTTCAGCCATTAGATTATAAAGTTAATTCTGGTACTATTGCTTTCCGGTCTGATGCTCCACTTGAATTAATTAAGGCACAGAGCAGTGAATTAAAAGGGATATTTATAACAGGAAAAAAGCAATTTGCATTTATAGTAACCATAAAATCTTTTAAGGGCTTTAACAGCCCTTTGCAGCAGGAACATTTTAATGAAAATTACCTGGAAAGCAATAAATATCCAACTGCATCATTTGAAGGAAAAATAATTGAGGATGTTGATTTTTCGAAAGATGGGATTTATTATATAAGGGCCAAAGGGAATTTGTCTATTCATGGAATTGTACAGGAGCGAATTATAAAAAGCGAAATCACAGTAAAAAATTCCAGCATCAGCATCAGGGCTAACTTTACAATTTTACTGGCTGATCATAATATCCCTATTCCAAAAGTAGTAAATGAAAAATTGGCTTCAGAAATTAAAGTAGATATAAAAGCGGATCTAGTTAAAAAGTAACCTGCCTGTTAATGACATTGCTTAAAAGAACAATAATTTTTATAATAATCTTTTTACTTTTTCAAAAAAGTTCAGCTCAATCTTTTTTAGGTTTTAAATCATATAACTTAACCGACAATAACCGGCCATTTAAAATAAATACGTTATATAAAAGTACGGAAGGATTTATTTATGCCGGTACAACCAATGGCCTTTATACTTTTGATGGAAAAATATTTAATAAAATAAATTTTTTAAACCCTGATTTAAAAGATACTGTTACGGCCATTTTTGAGGATAATTTAAAACAATTGTGGGTAGGCTTTAAAAACGGCAAAATTGCAAAAAGAATAAACAACCACCTTCAATATTACGAACCCGAAGAAGGAACCCCTAAAGTACCTATCACTGCTTTTTTACAGGATAAACAAAATAACATATGGTTTGCCACCAATGGAGAGGGTGTTTATTATTTTTTCAATACTCACTTGTATTTAATAAATGAAGTTGAGGGGCTTAGTGATACTTATGTGCATGCTTTAGCGCTTGCAGATAATGGCGATGTATTAGCTGCCACCGACCAGGGAATAAATATATGTAAAGTTTCAGGTGCAAAAAAAACAGTGGAATTGATAGGGCCTAAAAACGGTTTACCTGATTACTATATTACTTCAATTGTGCCTGCGGGAAATAATTGTTTTTGGATTGGCATGCAGGAAAAGGGTTTTTGTTTATATAACCATGCAACCCAAAAAATCAGTATTCCCCCTTCAGCTAAAAACTGGAACTATGGGCAAATAAATACATTGCTGCCTACACAAAAAAGTTTATGGGTTGCCACCCAGGAAAATAGCTTACTTAAGCTTTCTATCACAAATCAATCTTTGACCCCTGTATTTGCAAGAGAAACGAATAAAAATAATATTGGAAATTTATTATTAGATAATGAAGGTAATGTTTGGATGAACAGTGCAGATGAACTGATAAG
>JAYSTT010000282.1:0-3498 GCA_043719495.1 Ferruginibacter sp.
AACAAATTATCTATTACAAGACAATTGGCGCATGAAAAATTGCCTGGGCTAAAGAATTTTAACCTTGATTCTGCAGACAGGATGGAAATACCTGCAGGAGGGTACACCGGAAAATTTGCCATACCCGTATTTGATTCATCGGGTATTATTGTTACGGCCAATGGAATAACTCAACACAATGCAGCTAATTACGAATTCAGAGTGTTAGAAAATAAAACAAGGGAAATGCTGGCTTGGCAGCCAGTAAAGTTGTTTTGTGAGCCTTACTTTTTCTATAGTCCAAATGGCATTGATGAAACAGAAGTGGCTTACTTGGGACAATTTAAAACAGGCTTTGGCAATAGTCTTACCATTCAAATAAGAAGATACAATCCGTCTGACAGATTGTATTCTTTACAAGGTAAATCAGGTTCAGTAAATATCGTAGCCTCCGTATCGGCACTCTGGATAAACAGGGCACCTTCGGTATTAGGTGTATTTACTACCAACGATATGCAGGCATTCCTGACTGTTTTTAAAACGCAATGGCAAAACGATGTATTGATGCTACAAACAGCGGAAGAAAGAAAAGCAAAGGACAGCCTCTTAGTATTACAAAAAGAATTTAAACCGGATGAGAACAATCTTATTTTTTACCTGGATGATAAAATACAATCGAAGGAGATCATAGAATACAACCTGGTGTTGGATAGTAAGGAGAGCGGTTGGAAAACGAATGATTTTGATCTGAATCTTATCTGGTTAAAAAATTTAGTGCCTGGTAAATATGCATTGCAGATACGATACAGTATACAGCGCCCTAATGTTTTTGTATATGAGTTTACTGTTGCAGCAGCATGGCATCAAACATTGGCTTTTAAAATAATAGCTGTAGTGCTTACTATTGCATTGATAGGATTTATACTACTGCTTTTAAAATCGGGGAAACAAAAACTGCAATTGCGAAAAGAAGCATTACAAAAGCAACAAACACAAACAGAATTGAAATCCATACGGTCGCAGTTTAATCCACATTTTGTTTTTAATGCATTAAGCTCTATACAAAGCCTGATAAATAAAAACGATACAGAAGGGGCCAACAAATACTTATTGGAGTTCAGCACCTTGTTACGTGACTCATTAAAATCGAGTAGTAATGAGATGATCAGTTTGACTACTGAAATAAAAATGCTGGAAAGCTACCTGAACCTTGAGCAACTTCGTTTTGGATTTACTTATAGCATCACCACAGATGCAGCTATTGATAAAAATGCAATTGATGTACCAGCTCTCTTGCTGCAACCATTGGTAGAAAATGGAGTGAAGCATGGCATAGCTTCTTTATACAAGGAAGGAAATTTGAGCATCAACTTCAATAAAAGTGGTTCCGATATGCTGGCAGTAATTGCAGATAATGGTAAAGGCTTTACTACAGGCGGCGAAACAAACGGCTATGGTATGAAACTAACGAATGACAGGATAAGCCTGCTGAATAAAATATTAAAAGAGCAATCTATTAAAATGGCAATTAACAGTTCTGATAAAGGAACAGATATCAATTTATTGTTTAAAAACTGGTTGCTATGATACGTGCTGTAATTATTGATGACGAAAAAAACAATATCGATAACCTGGAGGGTTTGTTACAAAGGCATTGCCCTGAAGTAGCGATAGCAGGACATGCTTTGAATGCAGATGAGGGGAAGAAAATTATTCTACAATGCCAGCCCGATATTGTTTTTCTGGATATACAAATGCCGGGAAAGAATGGTTTTGATCTATTGCAGGCATTACCACAACATAGTTTTGAAATTATTTTTGTTACCGCCTTTGATCAGTATGGCATACAAGCGGTAAAATTTTCGGCAATAGATTATTTACTAAAGCCGGTAAATACAGCCGAACTGAAAATAGCTGTTGAAAAAGCTGCACTAAAAAGTAAGATGAAAATGCAAAACCTTCAGCTACAAAACCTGATGGATTTATTGCAAAACAAACAACAAAAAAGCGAACACAGGCTGGCATTAACTACTGCAAAAGAAACAAGGTTTGTAAAACCGGAGCAGATCATCCGTTGCGAATCTTCAAACTCCTATACCAGTTTTTATTTAACAGATGGGAAAATGATAATGATTTCAAAACCCATTTTTGAATATGAAGAGTTGTTGAAGGATTATGGCTTTATCCGCTGTCATCAATCCCATTTAATAAATAAAACAAAAGTAAAAAGTTGGATAAAAGAAAACGGCAGTCAATTGCTTTTAGAAGATGGGTCAATGCTCCCCATATCAAGGAGTAAAAAAGAAATGGTAGCAAAAGCTTTAAGCACCTTTAAAGCCGATTAATTACAAAAGTTTATTGATAAAAAATTAAATAATTAACATGAGAAAAATAATTATCACTGCGCTGTGCAGTGTAGCTTCTTATGCTGTGTTGGCGCAAAATAAATTTACCATCACAGGTACTATAGAACGTTTATCAAAAAGTAAGTCTGTTATTTTAAGTAGTGCTTCCTGGCAATTTATAGCACCCGTTGATAGTGCCGGTAAATTTGAAATAAAAGGAACGGTAGATGAAGTAGGATTTGCATTAATACAAACCGATAGTTCTGGTGCGGATGGAATTTGGTTAGAGCCTGGTGAATATACTATCCATTGCAAAGAAATAGTAAGAGAAGGAGTTAAGGGATATTTATTCAGGATGCCCGGCTTTAAAGGCCCACAAGATGCAGCAATCAATTATGGATTTAGTCAACCACGTTATTATATTAAATGCGATTCTGTTAAAGAAACGATGCTAAAGCAGAAAATTTTTGCAATGCATTATATTGATAGCATATTTCAATATTACCCAACATCTAAAACTTTGCCAGAGATGATCAGGTTATCACAAAATTTTATTGGCGACGAAGCGGTATTGGCTTACCAGGCTTTATTATCAACCGACCAGAAAAACGATTCTAACTCAAAGCAACTTGAAAATTATTTTAAACGAAAAGAGAAAATTGAAAACGAAAAATTATTTGGCAACTTCACTATGAAAAACAACAAAGGAAAAATCTTTACACTTTCTTCTGTAACAGGCAAAAAATTGATGCTGATAGATTTCTGGTCGAGTGATTGTTCGCCTTGTAGGAGTAAGCATAAAAAATTGGTGGAACTTTATAAAAAATACGCTGCTAAAGGTTTGGAAATTATAAGTGTATCTCTGGATAACAAAAACAAAGCATGGCAAACTGCAATAATGAATGATAAGATGATGTGGATAAATGTATCGGATTTAAAAGGCTGGAATAATAGTTTGGCAAAAAGTTATTATGTACAGTCAATACCTTTTGCAATTTGGCTTGACGGCACCAGAAAAATCATAGGTGCAGAACTGAGCGAAAAGGAAATAGAAGGCTATTTAAAATAATAGTATCATCATTAGCGTTGCGTTATAAATAGAACAAATTCAATTGATTAGAATTTTGCTCTTTGAAATATTGTAATTGAGTCTGCTGAAACAATTGATTTATGG
>JAYSTT010000283.1:0-3492 GCA_043719495.1 Ferruginibacter sp.
CCCATTTTTGTAATATCCTGTTCGCCACCCATTGCATGAATTACGCTGCCACTTCCAAGGAATAATAAAGCTTTGAAAAAAGCATGCGTCATTACATGAAATACCGCAGCAGTATAATTGCCGCATCCCAATGCTAAAAACATAAATCCTAACTGGCTCACAGTTGAATAAGCCAATACCTTTTTTATATCGTTTTGTTTTATTGCAATACTTGCGGCCAATAAAGCGGTGGCCAATCCAATTGCAGAAATAATCAGTCTTGTAATTTCGGCTGCATCAGAAGAATATAAAACATTGCTTCTTGCAATCATATAAATACCAGCTGTAACCATGGTTGCAGCATGTATTAATGCTGATACGGGTGTTGGACCGGCCATTGCATCAGGCAACCAGGTGTATAAAGGAATTTGTGCACTTTTACCAGTGGCACCAACAAATAATAAAAGGGTGATTCCTATAATATCCACTGTGGTTAGTGCATTAATTTCAGGATTGGAAACCATTGCAAATACTGTACGAAAATCAACTGTTCCTAATTTAGTTACTAACCAAAATACCGCTAATAAAAAACCCAAATCGCCAATGCGATTCATGATGAAGGCTTTTTTAGCCGCATTATTAAAATGGTTATTTTTAAACCAGTAACCAATTAATAAATATGAACAAAGACCCACACCTTCCCAACCTATAAACATAATTACATAGTTGCCCCCCATCACCAGCAGCAACATCGAAAACACAAAAAGATTTAAGAAGGAAAAATACTTTGCAAAATCCTTAGGGTTTTCTTCATGCATGTATGATGTAGAATACACATGAATGAGAAAACCAACGCCGGTAATAATTAATAAGAAGATGGAAGACAACTGGTCAATCTGAAAATCGAAACCAATTTTAAGGGAAGCCACATTTATAAAATCGAAATAATGAGCAACATGAGTATTACCGCCTTTTACGCTAAAAAAAACCCATACGCTTATAATAAAAGAAACTAAAACCACAGCACTTCCAAATACACCCGATAGTGTTTTTGATAAATGTTTTCTTCCCAAACCATTAATTAAAAAACCAATCAATGGAAAAAATGGTATCAGCCAAACTATTTGTAAAACGTTACTCATTTTTGAAAGCTACAAGCTTTAAGCCGAAAGCCAAAAGCTATACGCTTTCAGCATTTTGCTTTTAGCTTAGTTTTTTAACCTGTTTAAAAAATTTACGTCCACGGAGTGTACATTCCTGTACATCATTACAATAATTGCAAGCCCTACTGCTACTTCTGCAGCGGCCACCACCATTATAAAAAATACAAAAATCTGTGCATCACTAACTACAGATGGCATTGATTTACCAATAGGAGCAGCTGCATGCATTTTAGAAAATGCCACCAATAATAAATTCACTGCATTTAACATTACCTCAATACACATAAAAATAATTATGGCATTGCGGCGGGTTAATACACCAATTATTCCAATACAGAATAATGCAACTGCTAATCCTATGTACCATTTAATTTCCATAAACTATAATTTCACGTAAACACCCATGCCCATAGTTGATGATGCCGGCGCTACAGATAAAATATCTTTTAATTTCTTTTTTACTACCCCGTTAAAAACATCCACAGCTTTGTATGAAGCACTTTTTGTTAAAAACTTAACCAGCAATCCCGATGCGATACTGCTTAAAGCCCCAATCAATGGCTTTTGATAGTCTTCTTTTAATGAAGATTTATCAATTGCTTTTATGGCACTGTATGCTGCAATAGCTCCCCCGGCGTAAGAGGCAATTTTATAAATTGTTCTTCCTGTTTTAAATGTGTTGAATAATTTTATAGCCTGCTCACTTTTTTTAAACCCTATAATTTCGGCCACTTTTGCAATTTTTGGGATGGATATATTGCCCAGAGAAAACTTAGGTGCAAAGCCACGTTGCACATTTAGTATTTTACCTAAAATTTTATCTATACTCAAATTGTTTAAATCTATCTGTGCAGAAACCTTGTTGCTTATTGCACAAATAATAAAACATGAAATAAATAATTTCTTCATATTGGTTTTTTGGGTTAAAATATTTACTGTTCTCTTTTACTGATTACAACTGCCCCTACCATTGCACTTAAAAATAATACACTGCTTACTTCAAATGGCAGTACATAATCACTAAATAAAAATTTTCCTAAATTTTTAATTAATCCATAATCGCCTGTTTGCATTTCCATTGTACTGCTTACTGATGCAGATTTTAATAACGCTGCTATTAAAACCAGAAACAAACTACCGCCTGAAATTACACCTGCAAACTGCAACATTCTGTTTTTCTGTGGTTCAATATTCATGTTTAAATTCATCATCATCACCACAAATAAAAACAGTACCATAATAGCACCAGCATAAACAATAATATTTACAATGGCCAAAAACTGTGCGTTCAATAAAATGTAATGCCCAGATATGGCAAAGAAGGTAACAATCAAATACAATACACTATGCACAGGGTTTTTCCTGGTGATCACCATTAAAGCGCTGCCCACTGCCATTACCGATAAAAGAATAAATAGAATTGTTGTGATACTCATTTTAATTTACTGTTTCCTTTTTTGCTTTATTCCCCAATGCCTTTTTATAAGCTTCAGGTTCGTTTATCGGATGAGGAATTAAAAGATCATCCTTACTGTAAATAAATTGTTTACGCTGATAATCGGAAGGGGCAAATGTTTCACTTAAATAAATAGCATCTTTAGGGCAAGCCTCTTCGCATAAGCCACAAAAAATACAGCGCAACATATTGATCTCGTACTTAGCTGCATATTTTTCTTCCCTGTATAAATTTTCTTCCCCCACTTTTCTTTCTGCTGCTTCCATGGTAATGGCTTCTGCGGGACAAGCAACAGCACATAAACCGCAGGCAGTACAATTTTCACGGCCCTCTTCATCCCTGTTTAAAACCTGTAAGCCTCTGAACACCGGGCTGAATGGCCTTGTTTTTTCAGGATAATTAATAGTGGGTTTCTTCTTAAAAATATGACTGAATGTAATGATCATGCCTTTAAAAATTGCAGGCAGGTAAAAGCGTTCCATTATGCTTAATGGTTTTCTCTCTACCTGTTTTACCCTGTTTGTTAATGCTTGCATATTTATAAAACCGTTTAAGGTTTATTTAATTATTTGTTTAAAAATAAAAGTACGCCTCCTGTAGCCAGCATATTAACTAAAGCTAATGGTATTAAAACTTTCCAGCCAAGGTTCATTAACTGATCGTACCGGAAACGTGGAATGGTCCATCGAACCCACATAAATAAAAATATAAATCCAACTACTTTAATTAAAAGGCATAACACCTGTAGCAATACCGCCCATTGGCCAATACTCTCCTGCAGCTGTTGTTCATTTACAAAAGGAATATCATAACCCCCAAAAAACAAGGTGCTCATGATTACACTGCTGATGAACATATTGATGTATTCTGCAAATAAATAAAAACCCAATTTCA
>JAYSTT010000284.1:0-3491 GCA_043719495.1 Ferruginibacter sp.
GTATCTACTTCCAATGCCCCACGTTCATTTAAAAACTCACGAATAGCATTTACCATTTTTGTGCGCTTGATAAATGTTTCTTTAACTGATGGATTAACGATGAGGTCGGCATAGCGTTGTCTGTATCTGAATTCGGGATCGGTTACTTCATCAAATGCTTCGCCATCTTTTTCTTTTACAATCGGCAGCGGACGTAATGATTTTGTAAGAATGGAAAACTCCCGGACATGAATGGAAGTTTCGCCGGTTTTGGTGGTAAACACATATCCTTTAATACCAACAATATCACCAATGTCAATTAATTTTTTCCAAACGCTTTGATACATGGTTTTATCCTCGCCGGGGCAAATATCATCCTGCTTAATGTAAAACTGAATTTTACCAACCGAATCCTGCAATACTGCAAAATTTGCCTTGCCCATATCCCGTACACTCATGATGCGGCCTGCAATGCATACATCTGCAAAGTCTGCTTTATTATCTTCTCCTTTATAATTTTCTTTAATGTAAACTGATGTTGTGTTAACCGGGTATAGTGCTGCCGGGTAGGCATCAATGCCCAGTTTATTTAATTCTGTAAGTTTTTCCCTGCGGATAATTTCCTGTTCACTTAAGTGTTGTGTACTCATAATCTGTTTAAGTTTGGTTGTTTGTAGCCCAACCAACAACGGCATTCGTGCTTATAGTTGGCGGCAAATATACTTTATGCAACCCAATCATCCATATTTACAGTCTAACTCTGTATGTTGAAACTTGGCAGGATACTTGTTTAACTATAACAAAATGAAAAAAATGAAAAAGGTATTGGTTGTACTACTGAGTGTTTTTTTACTGAGCGGTTGCGATGTTTTAAACAAACTGCCTCAAACAACGGGTATTGGAGGTATTAGTGAAGCCGAAGCCGGGCAGGGTATAAAAGAAGCATTAAGCCAGGGATTGGCAGGTGCCGTGTTGAAATTAAATAAAGAAGACGGTTTTTTTAAAGATGCATTATATAAAATTTTATTACCGCCAGATGCTAAAAAAGTAGAGAATACTTTACGAAGTCTGGGTTTTAATAGTATGGTGGATAAAGCTATTTTACAAATTAACCGTGGTGCCGAAGATGCAGCCGGATATGCAAAACCTATTTTTGTTGATGCTATAAAGAGTATAACATTACAGGATGCAATAGGGCTGGTAAAAAATGGGGATACCAGTGCTACACATTTTTTCAGAGAAAAAACTACAGCCCAACTTACTGCAGTTTTTTTACCCGTTATAAAAGCTTCATTAGATAAAGTAGATGCAACAAAATATTATGGCGATGTTATTAATAAGTACAATAATTTTCCAACTACATTTAAAAAAATAAATCCTGATCTGGCAAGTTTTGTTACTGACCGGGCAACTGCTGCATTATTTGATTTAGTAGCAATTGAAGAAAAAAATATCCGCACCAATATTGCTGCCAGAACAAGTGATATTTTGAAGAAAGTATTTGGTCAAAAATGGAATTAGTTTAACCTGGAAAAAAAATAATTGGCGGCATTTACACCGTTTTCATAAAGCAGCAGTTTATCCTGCTGCTTTGTTTTCTTTACCCGGGAAGAAATGTTTCCCTGGCTTACATAAATGGTTCTGCCTTTTTCATTTTCCAGGCCCGGGTATTTTCTGCTTAGTGTTTCCATCATAAGGTTGCTAAAAGCAGCAATATAATCAGATAGTTTACTGATTTTATAGGAAGGGATTTTTATGCTGTTATTATTTAAAGAATCTATTTGCTGTGGCCGTTCTAATTTTATACCTATGGTTTGGTAGTTGAATTTTACTTTATTGCAAAATAAAGAATTGCTACTATTTTCTTCGCAGGTATCAAACATGCTGATGGGATAATTATTTAACATACCCCCATCTACATAATAATTAACAAAAGAAACAGTATCTGATTTTTTTATTTTTTGCAATTGGTTGTCCAGCGCAACAGGTTCAAAATATAAAGGTACCCCTCCACTTATCCTTACCGCTAAAGCTATAGGCATTGAAGGAGTATGAGTGTAGGAAAAAATTTCTAACTGCTGTTTGCTCAGGTTAGTTCCGGTACAATAAAAATCTTTGTACAGTTTATTTTGAATATGCAGTTCATGTAATTGTTCAAAAGTTAATAATGAATCGCCGGTTTTAAACTTAACCAACTGCTGTAACCATTTTTCAACAGCTTGGCCTTTATAAATACCAAAGTGGTTTTTAAATCTTCGATATTTACCTACAACTCCGCCTTTACCATCGTTAAATTTTTGTATCGGCAATTCAATCATCAGGCTGTCAATTTCCGCAGCAGTATAACCAATGCTTACCAGCATGCCGGCAACAGATCCAGCAGAGGAGCCAGCTACATTTTCAATTTGTTGTAAAATTCCTTTTTCTTCCAGCACACTAAATACTCCTGCATATGCCAGGCCACGAACGCCACCGCCTTCCAGCACCAGGTTTTTGTAATCGTATTTTTTTTGGGCTAAGCAAATACAGGGAAACAACAGAACCGTCAACAATCTTTTCATTGTGTAAAATTAAAAGAATGCTGTATGAGTATAAGTTAAAAGCCTTTTAAATTTATAAAATATTGATCGGCTATCTTAAAAATACTAAATTTTATGACTGCATTCAGGCAACATCTTCAAACTGTGGGCATTTGGTTTCTTTTACCGGCAATTTTTTTTCATCGCTATGAATCAGCTGAATAATATTGTAAGATTTTGTATGGCAAAATGGGCAGGCATGTACATCTCCTGCAGAATCAATATACAAACTTCTACTTCCCGAAAAACATCCAATTCTTCTTTGATGATAACCATGATATATAATGGTGGGATAACTTTTATATTGAGCCGAGTGATTTACAATTTTGAATAATTGCTCTAATTCTGCAATATGCTTTTCTTTTAGCAATACATCTTTACCTTCATAATGGCCTACGCTTCTGGGCTCAAGTACCTGTACAAACTGTACACCTAATTGTTTTGCAAACTGCAAATAGGGCATTACATTTCCGCCATCAATAAATTCTCTTGTTGCACAAACACTAATGGAGGTAACCAATTCGGCCTGTTGTGCAGCAGCAACAGCATTTACTGCCAAATCAAAAGCATCACTGGTTCTCCTGAATATGTTGTGCAATTCCGGTATATAATGATCAATACTAACCACCACCCCGGTACATCCTGCAGCTTTTAATAATTTTGCATTTTCAATAGTAAAGTTAAAACCCGAAGTAAGCACCCAGCACTCACTATTTGAGCTGGCATATTTTATTAGTTCCAACAAATCTTTTATTCGCACCATAGGTTCGCCGCCACTAAAATGAAACTGCTGCACCCCTTGTTGTTGATATAAATCAATCACCATAAACAAATCCGCTTTTGTAAAAGATTCTTTTTGGTTAAGATTATCCCACTCAAAACAATGTTCACATTGCATGGGACACTTCCTGGTAATGGCCAGAAATACAAAAG
>JAYSTT010000285.1:0-21198 GCA_043719495.1 Ferruginibacter sp.
GTAAATTCTAAATACATTGTTTTTCCGGCATAACCTCTTAAACTTAAAAAAACTGTTGACCAGGGTTTGTACATAACTCCCGTATCAACTGTTGAACGTGTAAAGCCAGGGAGATTAGAAGTAGAAATATATTCAAAAGAAGCACAGTCTACATAGGCATTGGCTGCCGAGTCAAAAACATTTACTGTAAATCTGGGTTGTGTCCATATTGTATGACCCGGATCTTCAAACACTACTGCATAATCATACTTTATAGAAAAGTTAGAATCCAGTGCAGGTACATTGATCGTATATCTTACTCTTTCAGCCTGTGCACCAATAAGGGTATTGCCCAACCTTAATGCAAAATTACTTCCATCAGGAGGATTAGTAGGAAACAAACCGTAAGGATCAATTGCCGAAGGCGTTACCCTGTTATAAAGCGTATGCCTGTTATTTGTAGGTGCTGAAGGAGTTACAGTAATTACATTTGTATTACCAACAGAGTCTACTTGTCCTGTATAACATTTCCAGTTTTGAAATGTCCCAAACTCAAAATCAATATTATCGGGACAAATAGTAATTGTATTAATTGAATTTGGAGATTGTGGCTTAAGTGGTATTTGATTTTTTTGTGCCAGGTTATTTTGATTTTTTTCAAAAATGATTTCTCCCTGAACATTAATACTGCCCCATCTGTCATTTTTATTAATTTTTGCAAC
The DNA here is from genome assembly GCA_043719495.1 of Ferruginibacter sp. GTDB lineage: Bacteria > Bacteroidota > Bacteroidia > Chitinophagales > Chitinophagaceae > Ferruginibacter. The sequence continues at coordinate 702 of JAYSTT010000285.1, forward strand.
CCCATTTTTAAATCCATAAAACGCAGTTATGTCGAGGGCCTTAAAAATTTCGCCGCTGGTATTAATAAGCCACCATCTTTTATTACCAAATACAGCAGTAACTGTTTCATTAAAATCAAAAACAATCTCGTATTTAAAAGGCACTATAATTTTTCCTGATTGATTAATAAAACCCCATTTATCGTCTTTTTTAACTGCAGCAAGGTGCTGGTGAAAATTTCTTGCAGCATTAAATTCAACAGGATTTATAAGGAAACCCGACTCGTTAATAAAAGAGAATTTATTGTTTTGTAATACTCTGGCAAAGCCATTTACAAAGGGCTCCTGCTCATCCCATTTAATATTTTGAACAGTTTTTACTGTTAATGGGGCAAGCTCTTGAGAGTTGGCTTTATATGAAAACATTAAAGCGATGAAAAGTATATATTTACTCATAGGCAAATGATTGGAATTAAAATTCATGAAAAAATTTATTGCCGGTCTTGAGTTGTATTAACAGGTATGCTGATAACGCAGTGTATATATTTTTATTTCAAAAAAAGAGGCTGTTTTTATCACAAAAACTGGATAGAAGTGTTTATGCGCAGGCAATTCAGTAAAATTACTAATCTAAAGCAAAAGCCCCCTGGAACGGAGCTAGATACGTGAAGGAAAAATGATTAGCTTTTAATGGTTTATGTAAGTGAACTAAAACAACTCGGGCTGAACATTATCTTCTTTCTCTTTTTTAACCCATTCCATCTCTACACTTTTTGAATATTCAGTAAGCTTTGCGCCAACCGCTTTCCAGCCCATTACCTCTACCAGTTTTATCACTTTAAACTTTGCCTTGCGAACCATTTGGCCCCGGCCACTTTGTACAGCTAAAATTGGTTCGTTATCTGTACTTACCATTTCCAACCGGTTATCTTTACCTTCTTTAATAAAAAAGAATTTGCTGTGCAGTGTGGTGGTCTCTATTTTAAAACGTTTGATATTGTACTGTAATTTTTCATTATCTAAATAAACCGCTGTAACAATTTTTTCAGGATAAAATTTTTCCATCAGCAAAATTTTTTCAGGGTCAAAACGCTGGGTTAATTCCTGGTCGGTTATCTCGTAATTGCCATCGGTATATATAACCAGTAGCCTGTCTTCAGCGTCAAATTTTCCCAGGTACTCCCCTTTCTCCTCGGTATTTAATCTTCCAAACTTATTATCAAACCATAATTTTTTGGCATCTAAAGTTGATTTACCTGCTTCTTTAAATTTAACTGTTTTTATAGGGTACTTGGTAACAGTGTTGCCAATACTGCTACGTCCTTTTATTTCCTGTTCTTCAAAATAAAATTCAAATTCTTTTATTCTTGCGCTGCAATTAGGGCTTAAAACAATTTTAACCACTTCAGCTTCGCCATTGGCATTGGCCGTAAAATAATGTACCCTGCTTTTTTCTGCACCTTTGGTTAAATCATATTCTTTATCCCTGGTAACGCCGGATACATTAAAGCGTTTAGCATAACTCACGCCCGTTTTCCCATCAGTATAAATCATATTATAAGTAGTACGTTCATCATTTTTTTGAAAAACAGCTACATGCAAAATATCTTTCCCTATAAATACTTTATCAGATACTTTCACCACTTTCATGATACCGCCTTTAGTAAAGGCAATGATATCATCAAGGTCCGATACTTCTGCTACCAGTTCATCCTTTTTTAAACCAGTACCAATAAACCCATCCGCAAAATTGGCATACAACTTAATGTTGGCAATAGCCACTGACTTTGCCTGTATAATATCAAATTGTTTAATTTCGGTTTTACGTTCTCTTCCCTTGCCATATTTCTTCAACAAATTTTCATAGTAGGCCACTGCATAATCAGTAAGGCTAGCAATATCATATTTCACCTGCTTAATGTCGGCTTCTAAATTTTTTATCTGCTCATTCAATTCTGCAATATCCAAGCGATAAATACGGCGAACAGGTTTTTCGGTAAGTTTTATAATATCTTCTTTAGTAATATCCCGCTTTAATAATTTTTTAAAAGGATTGAATGCAGTATCAATAGCTGCTAAAACTTTATCCCAGGTTTCGTGTTTCTTCTCTAATTCTTTATAAATTTTTTCTTCAAAAAATATTTTTTCCAGTGAGGTGTAATGCCATTTTTCCTGCAGTTCTCCCAGTTTTATCCGGAGTTCTTTCAACAATAAATCTTTGGTATTATCTGATGCTATTTGCAGCAATTCTTTTACCCCTAAAAATTGTGGTTTGTCTTTTACAATTACACAGCAATTGGGAGAAATGCTAACTTCACAATCAGTAAAGGCATACAATGCATCAATGGTAATATCGGGAGAAATACCCTGAGACAGTTCAATAATAACTTCTACAGCTGCTGCTGTATGATCAGTAACCTTTTTTATTTTTATTTTCCCGGCATCATTTGCCTTTACAATACTTTCCATTAACTGTGTTGTAGTTACACCAAACGGAACACTTCTTATTACCAAAGTCTTTTTGTCCTGTTCTTCAATAATTGCCCTTACTCTAATTTTACCGCCCCGTTTACCCTCGCCATAATTACTGGCATCCATAGTACCTCCAGTTTGAAAATCAGGTAATATTTCAAACTTCTTACCCCGTAAACATTTAATAGAAGCCTCAATTAATTCGCAAAAATTATGTGGTAAAATTTTTGTAGCCAACCCTACTGCAATACCTTCTGCACCTTGTGCCAGTAGCAAAGGAAATTTCATGGGCAATGTTACCGGTTCATTTTTACGGCCATCGTAACTTAATGCCCATTCAGTGGTTTTTACATTAAAAGCTACTTCAAGCGCAAACTTACTCAACCTTGCTTCTATATAACGTGGTGCAGCAGCATCATCGCCGGTTCTTACATCGCCCCAATTTCCCTGGGTTTCTATCAATAAATCTTTCTGACCCAGGTTTACCAATGCATCGCCAATACTGGCATCGCCATGGGGATGGTACTGCATACTTTGCCCAATAATATTGGCTACTTTATTAAAACGGCCATCATCCATTTCCTTCATAGCATGAAGGATACGGCGCTGCACAGGTTTTAATCCATCTTCAATTGCAGGCACGGCCCTTTCTAATATTACATAACTAGCATAATCTAAAAACCAGGTTTTATACTGGCCGCCAATGCCGCTGTCTGCGTGGATGTAATCTTCTTTGTTTGCTTTAGCCATACCCCTGTCCCCTAAAGGGGAACTTAGTTTTAAAGTTTATAATTTTCTTAAACAGTTTTTTACCTAATGCAGTTTGAGCATATGATGATATTCAAATCCGTGAGTTCCAGGTTCCCCCTTTAGGGGGCGGAGGGGGCTTTAACTTCAAAATCTTTCATGTTCGCCACTTTGCCCTGCACATCAAACATTTCTTGTGCAATCATCACTTTTAAGCGCCACAATAAATAAGCATCACCAGTGGTGTGTTTTGCTTTACTTAAAAAATGATGAATAATTTTTGATGCTTTTTGCCAATCGCCGGTTACTTGTTTTTTTAATTCTGCATCATAAAAATCATAATCTTCCTGTGTTAATTTTTTACCGCCTTCCAGCAAACGAACACCTTTATTTTCGTTGCACAGTTTTGTCCATTCATCAGGATCTACTTCAAATTCACTCAATGTAATTTCTCTGGCTAATTTTTTAGCCTTTAAAAATTCTTTAGCTGGTATTTCGCTAATCCAGATAGGATAAAAAATATTTCCCTTTTCATTGATAAAAGGCAGGTTGTTTAAATATAAAATAAAAACCCTTTCCTGAAATTCCTTCATGTAATTAAGCAACCAGTAATAGCCGCTGACATCATGTTTATTTTGTGCTGCCCATATCCAAATAATTTCTGTTTCATCTCTACGCATTGTGCCTACTAATTGTGCCGCAGTTTTATAATCATCTACTTCATTAGTATCTGCTTTACCATTGTAATCACCACCAGCCAACACATCACGCCACCATTGCCTGCGTTCTTCAATACCTTCACCTACATAAATATTATTTAAAGGACCAACGGCGTAATCGTCTTTTATTTGTATTACTTCTCCCTGCAGGCTTTCGTCTAACTCAATTGCCTGTTGCAACACTTTTATATCTGGCTCGTTAAAAACTATATGTATCATTGTGTTTGTTCTTTAAAATAAATTTATTTTTGGGTAATTAGATAATATACACAAGTTGTAAAAAAATTTCTCACCCAGGGAATGGCTTTTACAAACCCAACTTGTTTTTTTGGCTTCCAACCAAATTTATACTCGTAAATAGGATTAATTAAATAGTGAGTTTTATGTGCAATACTATAGCCCGTTTCGTCAACAATTTTTTCAAACCGCTCAATAGAAATTCGGGTTTCTTTTATTTCTGTAAACTCCGGTAAATTTTCTTTTGCCATTTTTAAAAGTCCTTCGTACAAACCAAAAGGGAGTAAATGAAAATAAGGCAGCTTGCTTAAAAACTTACTTTTCATCACCTGCTGATGGCCACCAAAAGGCATTTGCCATGGCGGAAAGCCAAAAAATATTACCCCATCCTTATTCAACAAATTTTTCATCCAGCCAATTAATTTGGGCTGGTCGTGTATATGTTCAATTACATCCTTCAAGATAATAATGTCGAATTTGCCATTCAATTCTTCTTCTACATTTACCTTGTAAATATCTTTACTAACAAATGATATTTTACCGGCTGTTAATTCTTCCTGCATCCATTGTCTTGCATTTATTAATCTTGCTTCTTCCAACTCCACTCCTACACCCACACATCCTTTTTCAGTAAATGCTTTTAAAACTCCGGCTTCGCCACAACCAATTTCTAAAATTCTTGTACCCGGTTTTATAGCTTTATAATTTTCAATAAAAGGAATTACATATTTTCGGGTGTTTTCAACCTGAATATCAAAATACCTTTTTCTATCCCCATGAAATTCAAACATGCCGGTTAAATTTTTTCTTCTACCAAATCTAATTCTACTTGTAAATTATCAATAATAAATTCCTGGCGGGAGGGTGTATTTTTCCCCATGTAATATTCCAGCAATTGCTGTATATGGGTTTCGGGCAAAAGCATTACTGGCTGTAGTTTCATATCGTTACCAATAAATCTTGCAAACTCATCGGGACTAATTTCCCCCAACCCTTTAAACCTCGTTATTTCAGGCTTAGCACCTAGTTTATTTATAGCATTTTGTTTTTCTGTTTCATCGTAACAATAAATAGTTTCCTGTTTATTTCTTACACGAAAAAGTGGGGTTTCTAATATATATACATGCCCGTTTTTCACTAAATCCGGAAAAAACTGCAGAAAAAAAGTCATTAATAATAAGCGGATGTGCAAACCATCCACATCAGCATCAGTGGCAAATACAATATTATTATAACGGAGATTTTCATACCCGTCTTCAATATTTAAAGCATGCTGCAACAAATTGAATTCTTCGTTTTCGTATACCACTTTTTTGGTTAAACTAAAACAGTTTAAAGGTTTACCACGTAAACTGAACACTGCCTGTGTATTTACATTTCTGGCTTTGGTAATACTTCCGCTTGCACTATCGCCTTCTGTAATAAAAATGGTACTCTCTTTTTGTTTTTCCAAAATGCTGTCTTTGTCCTTACCGGAAGGCTCGTCATTATAATGAAATTTACAATCCCTCAGCTTTTTATTATGTAGGTTAGCTTTTTTTGCCCTTTCGTTGGCCAGTTTTCTAATACCCGACAATTCTTTTCGTTCCCTCTCATTTTGTTCAATACGTTTTTTTAATGCTTCGGCAGTGGCTGGGTTGCGGTGCAAATAATTATCCAGCTCTTTGCCTAAAAAATCACCAATAAAATTTTTCATGCTGGGGCCGCCGTCCGATACATTTTGAGAACCTAGTTTTGTTTTTGTCTGGCTTTCAAAAACAGGCTCCTGTACCCGTACACTTATGGCGGTGCAAATGCTGCCACGTATATCGGCGGCATCATAATCTTTTTTATAAAAATCACGTATGGTTTTTATATACCCTTCTCTAAATGCAGCCAAATGGGTACCGCCCTGTGTGGTAAACTGCCCGTTTACAAAACTGTAATATTCTTCGCCATAAGTTCCTTCGTGTGTAATGGCCACTTCAATATCTTCGCCCTGTAAATGAATGATGGGGTAACGGATTTCATCGGCATTGGTTTTGCGCTGTAATAAATCCAGCAAACCGTTTTTACTTACATAACGTTTGCCATTTAAATTCATCACCAGCCCTGCATTTAAATAACAGTAATTCCAAAACTGGTTATCTAAATATTCCTGTACAAAATGAAAATTTTTAAAAATCAAATCATCAGGGATAAACTCTACAAATGTTCCGTTATCTTCTTTGGTAGCAGTTTCTTTATGCTCCTTAGTTAATACCCCCCTTTCAAACTCTGCAGTTTTTTCTTTTCCCTCACGGTAAGCAGTTACTTTAAAATAATTGCTTAATGCATTTACGGCTTTTGTACCCACACCATTAAGCCCAACACTTTTTTGAAATGCTTTACTATCATATTTTGCACCAGTATTTATTTTACTTACCACATCCACCACTTTGCCCAATGGGATGCCACGGCCGTAATCCCTTATGGTAATTGTTTTGCCATCAATATTAACATCAACATGTTTACCATAACCCATGGTATGTTCATCTATGCAATTGTCAATTACTTCTTTCATCAACACATAAATGCCATCATCGGGGCTACTGCCATCTCCCAGCTTACCAATATACATGCCGGGGCGAAGACGGATATGTTCTTTCCAGTCTAAACTTTTAATGGATTCTTCGTTGTAATCAAATAAATCTTTTTCTGCCATTGATTTTCTTTTTCAGCGCTGCGAATATAGCGGAATGAAGGCATTTTTATGGGTAATGAATTATCCACATCAAACAAATAAATGTGAGAAAAAATAAAATTATTTAGCTTTATCCTAAATCAAAAAAAATGGATATTGATCTTTTGGGAAAAACAGCCTTAGTTTGTGGCAGTACACAAGGCCTTGGTTATGCAAGCGCTGTGGAACTGGCTTTGCTGGGCAGTAATGTTATTTTACTGGCAAGAAATGAGGATAAATTAATTGAAGCTGTAAAATCTTTACCCAAAATTGCCCAACAAACCCACCAATATTTAGTGGCCGATTTTACTGATACAGCTTCTGTAAAAAACATTATTGATGATTTTGTAAAAACCAATACGGTACATATTTTGGTTAACAATACCGGTGGCCCGGCTGGTGGTACTGTTTTGGCTGCAAAGCCCGAAGAATTTTTGCAAACCTTCAACAACCATCTTATAAACAACCATAATTTAACACAGGCTGTAGTGCCGGGCATGAAGGCTGCAGGCTTTGGAAGGATTATAAATATTATTTCTACCTCGGTAAAAATACCACTTGCAGGTTTGGGTGTTAGTAACACCATACGTGGTGCAGTGGCAGCCTGGGCAAAAACACTGGCTACAGAATTGGGGCCATTTGGAATTACTGTAAATAATGTACTGCCAGGTTTTACGCAAACCAGCCGGGCCGATTATGTAATTGCAAAAAAAGCAACCGACACCGGAAAAACAGCAGAACAGGTTTTGGCAGAGCTTGTTGCGGAAATACCTACCCGAAGAATTGGCCGGCCAGAAGAGTTTGGTGCTGCCGTTGCCTTCCTTTGTACGCCTGCGGCGGCTTATATTAATGGTATAAATTTACCCGTGGATGGTGGCAGGCTGGGCTGTTTATAATTTTATTAACAATGCAACGGGTTACAAAAAAACAAAGTCTGTATAAACACCGGAAAATGTTTAAATTTATTTCTCCAAATCAATTTAATTTTCCCTTTCTTTGAATAATTATTATAAACAAAAAAAATCTTAAAAATGAAACTAACAAATGTATTAATGACGGTTGTTGTTGCGGCAACCCTTGTTTTTGTAGGCTGCAAACCCAAAGACGCAGATATTAAAGCTACTATTGAAGCAGCAATTAAAGCCGACCCAATGATGGCGGGTGCAATGGTTGATGTAAAAGATGGTGTTGCTACAATTACAGGCGAAATGAAAGACGAAGCTTGTAAAGCCATGTGCGAAAAAACTTTAGGCGCAATAAAAGGTGTAAAATCTGTAGTAAACAGTTGTACTGTAACTCCGCCACCTCCTCCTCCCGTTTCTTTAACCACAGTTTTAGATGCTGCAACTATGCAAAAAGTAAAAGATGGTTTAAAAGACATTAAAGGCGTTGCCCTTGAATTTTTAGGCGATAAAGCAGTTCTTTCAGGCGCAATAACCAAAGCCGACAGGATGAAAATTATGCAAATGCTTGCATCTGCAAAAGTAAAACTAGACCCCAGCAGTAAATTAACCGACAAATAAATAACAATTAAAATAACAACTTAAAACAAAACAAAATGGCATTACAAGATAAATATGCTGAGTTAATACAAGCTGCTACCACTGCAGGTGTTGCTAACTTAGCTGTTGCAGAAAAAGACGGGGTGTTACATGTAAGCGGTACTGCAAACAGCACTGCCGATTATGATGCACTTTGGACATTATACGATAAACTAGACCCCGGAATGACAAGCGGCGATTTAATGATGAATGTAGATATTAAAGCCAATGCTGGTGCACAATTAAAAGTAACTACCGATGCTACCAACCTAAACATTAGAAGTACCCCAAGTACTGATGGTGCAATTGTTGGTAAGGCTGCACACGACGAAGTAGTTACATTAGTAGAAAAAACAGATGATAGCTGGTGGAAAGTAAGAACGGCCGATGGCGAAGAAGGTTACGCTTATGCACAATACCTTTCTCCTCTTTAAATAATTTTTAATAATAAAAAACCATCCCGAAATATTGGGATGGTTTTTTATTTGTAGTTTAGATAAAATATTTTTATGAAACATATTTACCGCATAATAGCTTCTTTATTTTATACTTTGCTTTTAGTTAGCTGCACCGCACAAAATAAAACCAGTTTAACTGCAAATGAATTTGAAAAAGCAATAACTGAAAATCCGGTACAAATTTTAGATGTTCGAACTCTTGGGGAATATGCATCGGGCCACATAAAAAATACCTTACTGGCCAACTGGAATGATCCTGCTGAATTTGATCGCAGAATTACTTTTATAGATAAAGCTAAACCTGTTTATGTGTATTGCCTTGCGGGAGGCAGAAGTGCCGCTGCTGCAGAAAAGATGAGAGCAATGGGTTTTGAAAAGGTATATGAATTACAAGGCGGAATTAATGCATGGAAAGCAGGCAATAAAAGTTTGGAAGGTGCTACAGTAACAAAACAAATGAGTATGGAAGCGTTTACTACAGCAATCAATTCCTCAAAAACGGTATTGGTTGATTTTGGTGCCGAATGGTGCCCTCCATGCAAAAAAATGGAACCTGTTTTGCAAAGCCTGCAAAAAAATAATGCCGGTAAATTTACTTTCGTAAAAGTTGATGGTGGTAACGATGAGGCCATTTTAAAAAAATATAAAATAACTGCCTTACCGGTATTCATTATTTTTAAAGATGGAATACAGGTTTGGAGAAAAGATGGGGTTGTGGAGGAGAAAGAACTGGTAGAACATCTTTAATCAGTAAGCTCTGCCATTGGAATTGCAAGAAAAAACCTACAAAAATAAATGCAGAATTCCGGTTTTAATAACAGCATTATCAATCCGTTGAAATGATAAATACTGTTTAATCCAGCATATTTGCTTTTACAAAATCACTTACCAAATAGGCAATTAATTTTCCGGTACTATCATCCTTTCTTCCATCAGCTAATTGTGTTGCACCTTCACAAATATGCAAATAGGCAACTTTAGCATCTGTAGCGGCCAGGTTTATATATTGCCTTGCCTGTAAAGTACTGATACCACTTGGTGTTGTTGCACTGCTTAACACATTTTCTATACAATCCAAATCCAGCTCTATCCCTGCAAAGCTGCCTTCTGTAAACCCGGTTGCATGTGCTACTGCCTGAATGAAATTTTTTCTTTCGTGAATAAATATTTCTTCAAAAGTGATATAGTCAATAAATGGATTGTTGTGAATATCCATTAAAATATTTTGAGAAATATTGTTTTCATGCACCCCAATAATGCAGTATTTACCCAGGTAACCATCTTCTTCTGCATACTTAAAACCATTACCACTATGCCTGCCTTCTGTTGCGCCGTAATCGGTGTGGGCATCTAAGTTTACACAATTTATTTGTGCCAGCGGAATAGTGCCCGTTTTAAATAAACCTTTGGCAACTCCCTTAATTATTGGATAAGCATTATTATGGCCGCCACCAATAACAATTGGAATTTTATTACAAGCCGCAATTACTTTCAGCATATTTTCCACCTCTTCATCAATAATGTTTACAGCATGGCGATAAGCTTCTATCAATTCTTCCGGATCGTAAGCGTTGCTGTCAATTAAAAATTTTAAATCCCCAAAATCAAAATGGCCAAGCAGTAAAATATTATCTCCCGGTAAAAAATCGTTACTTTTTACATTTAAGAAAGAAGTAAGAAAAGAAAGCCATGCTGTTGCGGTACCACCAACGCCATTATTTGCCCGAACACCAATATCTTCCGGAATACCCAGCAACACATATTTAGCAGGGGATTGCTCTATCACATCTGGCCACTCCATATCTAACTTCAGATGCTGTAACCGCTCCCCTACTTTAGTTTCAAAACGGCGAACTTTGGTAAGCGATAAAATATCCTCTTTGCTATAAAACTTAAAATGTTTCATTAAGGAAAGTTAAAGAAATTAATATTATTATAGCTTGAGAATTTTTCAATACCCTGTGTTTCCTTTATAAACCTGCCCCATTTTATTTTCAGCAAAACAAATAAAAAATGTAGCTTCATATAAAATTAATTATGCGTTGGTTAAAAATATTATTATATATTCTGGGAGTGTTACTTATTGTTTATTTGTTTGGCCCAAAGCCTGATACACCAAAATATAGTGTTGCAATTCCTGTAGTACCTTTAACAGGTGAACTGGAAAAATATGTATCGGCCAATGAGGCTACTCATAAATTAAGACCAAATAATGAAGCAAGGATTGTTTGGGCAAATGACAGTTTAAAACAAAAAACCGAATATGCCATTGTTTATATACATGGTTTTTCTGCTTCGCAGGAAGAAGGCAATCCGGTACATCGCAACATTGCGAAACAGTTTGGATGCAATTTATATTTATCGAGGTTAGCTGAGCATGGCATAGATACATCTGAACAATTATTGAACCTTACTCCTGATAATTACTGGGAAAGTGCCAAACTGGCATTGGCTATTGGTAAACAACTGGGCAATAAAGTAATTTTAATGGGTACCAGTACAGGCGGAACACAGGCATTGCAATTAGCCGCTGCTTATCCTGATGATATTGCTGCAATAGTTTTGTACTCACCTAATATTGCAGTTAAAGATAATAATGCCTGGTTACTTAATAATCATTGGGGATTGCAAATTGCCCGGTTAGTAAAGGGTGGAAATTATAACAACCCCGAAGATGAACGCCCTATTTATAAACAATACTGGAATAAACCTTACCGTCTTGAAGCACTGGTTGCACTGGAAGAAATGCTGGAAAACACAATGAATAAAGAAACTTTCAGTAAAATAAAATTACCTGTATTATTACTTTACTATTACAAAGATGAAGAGCATCAGGATGAAGTGGTAAAAGTAAGTGCAATGAAGGAAATGTTTTCGGCATTAACTACAGATACCCTACACAAAAGAGCAATAGCTATGCCCAACACCGGAAATCATGTTATGGCATCACCAATAAAATCCAATGATGTGGCAGGTGTGGAAAGAGAAACAAAACGTTTTCTAGAAGAAGTGATGCAATTAAAACCAAAAGAATAATTTTATTCCAGAATGTTAACATGAAAAAAATCATTCAAAAAATATTAGGTTTGCGTAAAGATGTAGGTATCAATTTTTATATTGCCGATTTTTTTCACCGTAGAATATTGAGGCAAAATGCAGATACACCCTGGGGAGTACATCACACCAGCACCATACATTTTCCCAAAAACATTATCCGTGGTATAAATGTTTTTCCAGGTGATTCACCGGGTAATTATATTGAAGCTTCTAATGGGATTGTAATTGGCGATTATACCAACCTTGGCCCTAATGTAGGTTTAATTTCAGCCAATCATAATTTAATAAACAATACAAAATACGATGCTGCCCCACCAATAAAAATTGGCAGGTTTTGTTGGATTGGGATGAACGCTGTAATATTACCCGGTGTGGAGTTGGGTGATTTTACAATAGTTGGGGCAGGTGCTGTAGTTAGTAAAAGTTTTAGCGAAGGCTTTTGCGTATTGGGTGGTACGCCTGCACAAATAATTAATTATCTTGATAAGGATGCCTGTCAACAATATAGTAACTCAAAATAATTTAACTGATTTATCGCTTACAAAATTTGCTAAAAGGTCTTTTCTTTTAGTTGGCAGCAGCGTTATGCGGTTGGCAGTTCAACTAATTATTATTTTTCTCTTTTCCCGAAAACTTTCGTTAACCGAATACGGGCTTTACCAATCGGTGTGGTTGTATATTAATGTGGTAAGTATTATTGCACTGTTTGGCCTGCCCTCATTAATATTATCTTCATCTCTTTCATCAATTAAGGAATGGATAAAACAAAATAAAAAATTATTTACAATTTTATTTTTGCTGCTAAATTTTACACCGCTACTTTATATTTTATTTGCCGTAACAGAATACAATTTCACCACAAAATTACTGGTGATTATTTTAAGCATTGTACAAAATATCTCTATACTAACAGAAACTATCGCAATAAAAAAGAAAAAAGAAAAAGTTGTATTTACCTGTAATTTTATTTTTTCGCTTGGCTATCTCCTTTGTCATTTAATAATTCTTTATACCAACTATTCTTTATCATTAATTTTAGCTGGTATTATAGTAATGTTTGCATTAAAAACATTGTTTCTCTGGTTTTTTGGGAACCCACTCACATTAGTTAACTCATTTAGGGATGATAAATCAATTGGAAAGCAATGGTTTTACTTAGGCATTTATGATGTGCTTAGTGTAATTTTTAAATGGCTAGATAAGTGGGTTATTTTATTTTATATATCTGTTGCACAGTTTGCTATTTATTTTAACGGCTCTTACGAAATACCCGTATTTAGTTTAATGCTAAGTGCTGTTGGTAATATTATGCTGGTTGATTTATCGGAACAGAATAGTGATAATGCACCAAAAGTAAAAATGCTTTTTAAAAATTCTTCATTGCTGCTGGCCGCAATTGTATTTCCATCTTTTTGCTTTTTATTTTTTTACAGCAGCGATTTTTTTACACTGATATTTAGTACAAAATATATTGAAGCAATACCTATTTTTATTATAAGCATTTTTGTTTTGCCACTGCGAATTACAAATTTTACTGCTGTGCTGCAAACTTATAGCCGCAGTGATTTAATTGTAAAAGGCGCAGTGCTGGATCTTTTAATTGCAATAAGCTTAATGCTAATATTATATCCTTTATTACAATTAAAAGGTGTTGCTTTGGCATTTGTGTTATCAACTTATGTGCAGGCAGGTTATTACTTATGGCAAACTGGTAAATTAATTAATAAAAAAATAAGCTACTTTTTCCCTTTTAAAAAATTATTCTTTATACTTCTTATCTCTGCAACATTTACAAGCGTATGTTATTATTTATTTAATTTTTTATCCTCTCCTTTAACTATAATATTGGGTATTGTGGTTTGTACAATTTTAATTTTTACTTTTTTCTTTTATAACTATAAGCAAAATAAAAAATTTGAAGAATAATCAAAGCCTTTAGTGTTGCCCACTATCTTGTATTTGATATTTTGAAAAATAAAAACACCCCATAAAAGGTAACCAGGTAAAATAATTAATACCCATTAATAAATAATCAACCAAAGCAAAAAGGCAGAATGCAGCGATGAGGTATTTATCAAATTTTTTTGTAAAGAGCCCAATTATAAAAATAAATTCGGCTATAAAAGCAAAAAGGTACAAGCAATAAGAAAGTATATAGTGGTTTATCAGATACGAAATAAATTGGCTGTACCATCCGTTATTTTCAATTACCAAATAAGAAGCATGTTGCTTAAACAATATTGCACTCATTTCTTCCACATTAAAAAGCCCACCCGCCCTTACTTTCCATAGGGCAGCAGAAAAAAATATAATAATAAAAAGCAACCGGCAAATATGCATTATATAATAAAAACCCTTGGGGGTACGGGCATAAAATACCAATGGCACAATCATCCATGCAGTAAAATTTTCAACACTTACAAAAGACATTGTAGAAAAAAAACTATTATATACTATATTAAAAAAAACAATTGCTATTGCCAGCAGTGATTGTACTTTCCTATTTTTTATAACGCAATAAACTAAACACAATGGCAGTAAAAAATAAAGCAAATCAAAACTTATTCTTAGCCAGCTATTTTGTAGTAAGTAATGATGCAAATTGGTAACCATAAATAAATTATGGGTAATATCAAGCCTGTTTAAAAAGAAAACAGGGTTTATTGATGAAAATAAAAGGCCATGATAAGCAAACCATGCATAGCAAAGTAAAAAACAACTGCAATAAAAAATTGCAAACTGCTTAATATGTTTTTCAGTAAGTAACAAAAAAAGATAATTTTTCGGGTGATTCAATTTCTTTTAAAATATTATTGTACCAAACAACCTTTTGTTGATATACTTCAAGTTTTGTAATTGGCTTGCCAGTTACTTTTTCAAGTAACCTTCTATACCATTTTACAAAAGCTTCATCATTTAAACTATTGGCATAAACGCCTGGTTTCATTAATCCGGTTAATCCTATTTTTCCCGGTACTTTTTTCATCACCCCATAAACAGCTTCATTAACATTTTTTTGTTTGCTGTAGTTTTCCAGTGAAACAAAAAGCATATCCCTTTTTGCAAAAGGGAATTTTGTAACATCCAGTAACCTATCATCAACATAAATTTTAAAAACAATTTGGGTGTCCTTAATATAAAATTTACTGCTAAACATACCATACTGGTAAACAGGTGTAGCCGCTGCACCCCATTTATAATTGATATATATAAAAGCAAAAACAAACAACAGCAATAAAGTAAAAGCCGTTTTATTAAAATAATATAGTTTTTTTAAAAACATTAGCGGCTTTGAAGTTATGAATATTTGTAATTGCCAAGACTTTAAGTTTGTAATTAAAAATATTCTTAAATTACATTTTATAAAGCACAAAGGTATGGCACTGCTCCGCAAACTTAATTTAAAAGCAAAAACCGAAATTAACACAGGCTTTGGTGCCAATGCATCGGACTATGGCGGCCGTTTTGTAAATAAAAACGGCCAACCAAATATTAAAAAAATTGGCGTTAACTTTTTTGAACGTATTAGTTGGTACCATGCAATGCTTGCTATATCAAGGCGGAAATTTCTGTTTATAATTTTTGCTTTTTTCTTTATTGCTAATTTTGTTTTTGCTTGTATTTATTATTTTATTGGAGTAGAGCATTTAAGCGGCATGAACACAACATCTGAAATAGAAAAATTTGGCGAAGCTTTTTTCTTTAGTGCCCAAACTTTTACCACGGTGGGTTATGGCCGCATTAGCCCATCGGGTTTTATTGCCAGTGCTATTGCTGCTTTTGAAGCATTATTAGGCTTGTTAACTTTTGCGTTGGCCACTGGTTTATTGTACGGCAGGTTTAGTAAGCCAACTGCCTATCTTAAGTTTTCGGGCAATGCAGTAATTGCACCTTATAAAAATATTACAGCATTAATGCTACGCATTGCACCATTTAAAAACACTACATTAACCGATGCAGAAGCCAAACTAACTTTAGGTATGGCGGTAGAAGAAAACGGAAAAACCATAAATAAATTTTTTCCATTAGAGCTGGAATTTGCTAAAGCAAATGCACTTACGCTAAACTGGACAATAGTGCATCCAATAACAGAAGACAGCCCATTTTATAATTTTACCAAAGAAGATTTTGAAAATAACAGGGGGGAAATTTTAGTTTTTATTAAATCATTTGATGATATGTTTAGCAATACTGTAGTTGCCAGAAGTTCATATACTTTTAAAGAAATAATTTATGGGGCTAAATTTATACCCATGTATCATCGAAATGATAATGGTAGTGCAACAATTCTTGACCTTGAAAAAATAAATAGCTTTACTGAGGTTGATATTTCTGAAAGAAAAATAAATACCAATCAAGCTGTAAATAATTAAATTATTTTAAGCCATTGATTATGACCGAAAATTCTGAAGCAACTAATGAAGCTCCACCTACCAATCCTCCATCAACATCCGGCTTGCCAAAAATCTCTTTAGCATTATTGGCCTTTACACTGCCGCCGTATAAAATAGAAATACTATCCGCTACCTCATTTCCATATTGCTTAGCCATTACGCTGCGTATATGTGCATGCATTTCCTGTGCCTGTTCACTGCTGGCAGTTTTGCCGGTACCTATTGCCCATATTGGCTCGTAGGCTATAATAAAACCTGTAAGCTCTGCAGCACTTAAATGAAATAAACTTTCTTTTAATTGTGTTTCTACAAAAGTATTCTGTGTTTCAGCTTCTCTGACATTTAAGGGTTCGCCACAACAAAAAATGGGCTTCAATCCGGTTTCAAAACATATATTTACTTTTTCTGCCAGCAAGGCATTGCTTTCATTAAAATATTCCCGCCTTTCGCTATGGCCAAGTACCACATATTGTAAACCAATACTTTTAAGCATTTCTGCACTTACTTCGCCTGTAAAAGCACCACTTTTTTTGTTATAACAATTTTGTGCAGATACAAAATAATTTTTTTTGCCTGCTAATTTATTTTTTATGTTAATCAGATAAGGATACGGCACTGCAAACACCGCCAATTGATCTTCTTTTAAATCCTGAGTAATATTTAATAATTCATCAATCAGTATTTCACCCTGTTGAAGTGTTAAATTCATTTTCCAGTTAGCTGCAGCTATTTGTTTACGCATGTAGGTTTAAATTTTTTTGTAAATATCAGTCAAAATTTTTATTTCCCTTTCAGTAATTAAAAAGCCTTTTAATTGTTTCCATTTATCTATATCATGTAAAGCATTAGATAATTTATATTTTATTATACCATCGCAGCCCCAGCTAAAATGCGGAATATATTTTGGGGTAAGCCCCTGCGCAAATACATTACAACAGGTACCTACTACAGTTCCTGTATTAAAAGATGTATTTATTGCAGCTTTTGAATAATCCCCTAATATCAAACCGCCTTTATTCCCTGAACTAATTTCATTTTTATCACCATCCACCCAATATTTCACTTCCCCGCAATTGTTTTTAATATTGCTGTTACTGGTACCTGCGCCAAGGTTACACCACTCTCCAATAACGCTATCACCCAAATATCCATCATGTGCTTTGTTACTATAACCCATCAAAACCGAATTTTTTATTTCGCCTCCGGCAAGGCAATATGGTCCAATGGTAGTGGCACCATAAATTTTACTACCCATTTTCACCAAACTTCCTTCGCATAAAGCAAAAGGCCCTCTTATCATGCTTCCTTCCATTATTTCGGCATTCTTACCAATATAAATGGGCCCTGTTGAAGCGTTTAAAGTGCAATGCTCTACTTTAGCACCAGGCTCTAAAAATATTTGTGATGAGTTAATAACCTTATTGGTTTTTGAAATGACTTTACTTTTTCTTTTGGCAACAATCAATTTGTAATCTTCTCTTATAGCCCAATCATTTAACTGAAATATTTGCCAGGGGTAATGTAAAACTTTAATGCTTTCATTATGCCCTACCGATTTTGCTATCTTTATTTTGTGCAGCCCCAATATTTCCTTAGAAGAAAATTTGTAAGCAATACCACCTTCATTACTCACCGAAAGAAATTCGCCATGCCTTAATTTTTTTATTTTGCTGATTATACTTTTTGTAGGAAGTACATTAGCATGTACCATCAAGCAAACGTCTTCGCCGATATTTTTATCAATCTTTATGGAATTTTCGTCATCAAGGTAGTAGCCTTCCCATTTGTCAAATGAAGGAAGTTTCAGGAATCTTTCCCATTTTTCACGGATAGTTAATATGCCTATACGTATATCCTGAATATGGCGAATGAGTGTAAATGGGTGGAGATTTTTTGGCTTACAATATTCTTCGGTAAAAATTATCTTTTGCATTTTGTAAAGCTACTTACTAAGAGGTAATCAACAAATGATTTTACAACATAGAATGCACAGGTTTTTCAGTACAAAAAAAGGGAAATTCCAGAAGTTCTCGAAAAAAATCCCCCCGGAGAACCGGAGGGACTTAAAGTATAGCCATGAAAAACAAACTTGAGATAAAGATAATGATCTATACCAATTATTTTGCCTTTTTTTCGTAACGTTTTTTAAATTTATCAATACGGCCGGCAGTATCTACCAACACATTTTTACCGGTATAAAATGGATGAGAAGTATTGGAAATCTCCAGTTTTATTACCGGGTATTCGTTACCATCTTCCCACTTTAAAGTTTCCTTGCTGTAAGCTGTAGACCGGCTTAAAAATGAGGTCCCATTACTCATATCTTTAAAAATTACTGTTTTGTAACCTTCCGGGTGAATTCCTTTTTTCATAATTTTTTGTTTTTGCATACGGATTTTGCCGTATAATTATAATTTCTTTGCAAATTTAAGGAAAAATTTCTGTTTTTTGTTCAAGTTATAGGGTAAAACCCTTCAATTAAAATGGTTTCCACGTATATAAAGTCATTATAGATGCAAAAAAGTAAGCTTTTTTACAAAAACCTCACTAGCTTTTCATGTTAACCACCTGAAGTGCAATACCCAGGTTCCAGGTCTTACTTGCTTGTATAACTTCTTGTAAGTCATCTATCTTTTTTCCTGTTACCCTTATAATGTCATCCATTATGGCTGCCTGTACTTTAAAGCCGCTATCTTTAATAAGCTTTACAATCTTTTTTGCGTCTTCTTGTTTAATTCCATTTCTTACCACTACATCCTGTCTTACCACTTTACCGCTCTGATGCGGCTCTTTACTAAAATCATAAATTTCTGCAGCCAGTCCTTGTTTCATACTCCGGCTTATCATTACATCCCTTATTTGCCCCAGTTTCATTTCACTTTCAGCTTCAAGGCTTACCTTAAATTCTTTCTTGTTTAATTCAATTACTACCGGACTTCCTTTAAAATCGAAACGGTTGGTAATTTCTTTACTTACAGTGTTTATGGCATTATCTAAAGTTTGTAAATCTACTTTACTGGAAAAATCAAAAGATGGCATAACAGTTATTTTCCTCAAAAGTATTAATTAATATCGAATTTTAAAAAAGCGAATATCGAATGTTTTCAATCTAGAAAACATTCGATATTCGCACATTCAAAATTTAATATTTAGTTAGCTCCCTTAACCCTGTTTTGCTCCGTTCCTGCTCCCCCTGTTTTTCTTTTTTGTAAGCCTTTAATTGGTTTACCAAAGCGGTAGCTGAAACTTAAAGTAGCTGTTCTGTTATCCTGATGTTGCCTGAACCTTGCTTCAGTATTTTGAAAATTAATTTCACCCCTTGGGTTACGGCTGTTTAAAACATCGTTGATATTTAGTTTAAGTGTCCCCTTGTTTTTTAAAACTTGCTTTTGAACTCCTGCAGTCATTTGCCCTAAAGATTTTATTTCTATCTGTCCTTCAATACCCGCTGTTCTGTAAAATCCGGAAACTTCTGCACTCCATCCCTTTTTAAATTTAAACTGATTACTTATGTTTGCCAGGAATGTTGTGGCATGCACATCCACATTATCACCATACAATAGCCCTTTAAACTGATTATATTTTGCTTCTGTATACACATTCATATTCCACCACTTATCAACCGGAATTTGTGCACTTACAGAAACACTTGCATCATTCATTAAACCATAATTACCCTGGCTAACTATTGTTGCAAAATCTTTTTGCTGAAATGTTTCACTAAACAAATCCTTGGTATAACTATAATTTAAGGTAGTGGTTAAAAACTGTTTATAGGTATGAGATGCTTCTAAAACATTCGAATACATTGGCTTTAAGAAAGGGTTTCCTGCTCCGTAAGTATATTTATCCAGAAAGAATAAGAAAGGATTTAAATCCTCGTAGTCAGGTCTGTTAATTCTTCTGCCATAGGAAAAACCAAACTGGTTCTTCTCCGTGGGGTTGTACCCTACAAATAAGGTGGGAAATAAGCTGGTATAACTGTTTTTAAAAGCAGAATCTTTTTTCGTTGGGTTACCAAACTGTTTGCCTTCATAATTAGTATTTTCTAAACGCAACCCGGTTTGTATGCTCCACTTTTTAATCTCTTTATTAAAATTTAAATAAGCGGCATTAATATTTTCTTTATAATCAAAACGGTTGGTTTTTTCATAATCTGGTGTTTTTACAATTCCCGCCACATTATAATAAC
>JAYSTT010000286.1:0-3482 GCA_043719495.1 Ferruginibacter sp.
GGATTGGGATGGAACCAGGAAAACTGCAAAGCACTTTTTCTGGACGAAAAGCCAATGTCTATCTTAATGACTGCAGCAACCAAGGGGGAAGAATCTGCAGGCAATATTGTTTACGGAGGTTTTTTCACCCATCATTTCAGAATAACTATGATGGATTATTTTGGGCCTTTTCATAAAGATGTAAGTTGGGATAATATTTTAGATGAGGCAAAAAACCTAACCATTGAAAAAGCTGAAGGTACAAAATGCAGTAAAGCTGGCGAGCCCGAAAAAAGATGTAGGCAACATCCATTTTATAAAATACAGTACGGCAATTAATACGCATTCATTTCCCTTTTACTCACAACCCTTTTTTCTTCTTGTATCTATTAAATATTGAATTTTCCAGTTGCCATTTAACATAACCAATTGAAAAGAATTAACACCACAATGGCTAAAAACACCTTTATAATAAAATTTATACGGTGTCCACACAATAGCCAATGGTCCGTCAATTTTTATTACATCAAATACAATTCGTTCATCAGCATCGCCTTTTGCTAATTTGCTTATCGAATTTGCAAATTCTTCTATCGCTTCATTTTGTACAATTATTTTCCCTTCCTTATTTCTGCTAATAGTTTGCAATACGGCACTGTCTGCAAATGCAGATTTTAATAAGACTACATCACTAGTCTTCATCCCATCAAATAATTTATTTACGGCATCCTTTACAGAATCCTCGGCAGTTTGTGCATTTACAGCAAATGAAATTGTAATAAAAGTTAAAAAAATAAAAAAATATTTCATAAAAATTGAGTTTAGTCATTTTTGGCAAAATAATTGAAGGATGAATATACTAACCAATTATACATGAAAAAAAATAAATTACAGCAATGGCTGCCCTTACTTTTGGCTTTGATTGTTTTATCAGCCTGCAGCAAAAGAAATTATCCCTCTAAAAATATTGCCGATACCGAAAACCGTTATCAAGAAGCTGACTTAATAAAGGGAGACTATACACCGCCACTGGTAATCAGTATTTCGGACGAAGTTGCAAAAAGTAATAAGGATGGCGAAATGTATTATGATAATGAGTACGGCTACCGGTACTGGAGATTTTGCGATGGGAAATACTATTTGGATTCAAAATATGAATCTGGCGCCAGCCCCAATAAAAAATTGGCTAAAAAGAAAACAAAAAAAGAAACTAAAAAACTACGCAGGCAAAGTGAAGAAGAGGAATATGTTAACCAATAGTGCATAATAATTTACCCAACCCATCGTTTAATATATTAGTGGATTAAAAAACACCACTTCCTTAATAAATAGCCCACCTGCAGGAAATAGTCTTGTGGGCTTATTTATTTTAATACCCCAGTATCTTTAGCATACTTTGCGCCGTTTGCTCCTTTGCATATACCCAATCTACTAATTTCCCATTTTTATCATACCCTACAATAATATGCTTTGGCGAAGGAATAAGGCAATGTTTTATACCGCCGTAACCACTAATCTGATCCTGGTAAGCGCCGGTATGAAAGAAACCAACATATAAGGGTTCCCCATCACCAACCTTGGGTAAAAAAACTTCATTAATATGTTCTTCGCTATCATAATAATCATGGCTGTCGCATGTAATTCCCCCTAATACCACCCTTTGATACTCGTTATCCCATTTATTAATTGGCAGCATTAAAAATTTTTCTCCAATGCCCCAGGTATCGGGTAAAGTAGTAATAAAAGAAGAATCAATCATATACCAGGTTTCCTTATCATTTTGATTTTTTTGACCGATAACGCTGTAAATATGTGCCATACTCTCTCCTACTGTATAACTTCCAAACTCTGTAAAAATATGTGGCATAGGCACTTTACTTCGTTTGCAGGCCACTTTAATATTACGCACTATTTCATTTATCATAAACTGGTAATCGTACTCAAAGCCCAATGAATGTTTTATAGGAAACCCTCCGCCAATATTTATAGAATCCAGCTCGGGGCAAATCTTTTTTAGCTGGCAATACAGGTTAATTACTTTGTTTAACTCACTCCAGTAATAAATATCATCTTTAATGCCTTTGTTTAAAAAAATGTGCAGCATTTTTAATTGAAACCTGTGTTCGTTGCCTTCAATTTTATCTACATAAAATTCTAAAATATCTTTTGCCCTAATACCCAAACGGGAAGTGTAAAAAGGAAAATTAGGTTCCTCATCTGCAGCCACACGGATGCCTAAATTAAAAGGCACTTTAACCGATTTTATATAAGCTCGTAGTTCCTCTACATTATCCAGCACCGGAATTACGTTTTTAAAACCGCTGTTGAGCAAACTTGCAATTCGGTTGGTGTAAGGCTTTTGTTTATACCCATTGCATATAACATAAGTGTCTTTGTTAACTTTTTTCTTTTCATACAGTTTTTTAAAAATGTCAATATCATAGGCAAAAGAGGTTTCTAAATGAATGTCATTTTTCAATGCTTCTTCTACAATAAAAGAAAAGTGAGAACTTTTTGTACAGTAACAATAATTGTATTTTCCTTCGTACTTATGTCTTTTAAAAGCGTTGGCAAACATTGTTTTTGCTTTGTTAATCTGCTTACCGATTTTTGGTAAATAAGTAAGTTTTAGAGGCGTGCCATATTTGTCAATCAGGGCTTTAATATCAAGATCATTATATTGTAAATATTCATTCTTAACTTTAAAATCTTCCTGAGGAAAGTTAAAAGTTTGCTGAACCAGGTCGTTGTAAGTATTATCCATTTACAGTAATTGCTTAAAAACAGTTAGTTAAATTTTTTACAAATGTAATTGAATAGAATTATTGTTGTACAAAAAACCCGGTTGTAAATTATTTACATCCGGGTTAATAAAATATTGCAGCGGTATTATTTTACCGAATCAATTAATTTTTTAAAGGTTTCCGGTTCGTTCATGGCTAAATCAGCCAAAACTTTACGGTTTAAATCAATATTTTTTGCAGCTAATTTGTGAATGAATTCGCTGTAAGTAATGCCTTCTGCTCTTACAGCTGCCCCCTCTGGCGCAAGTGTTCCGCTTTAGCGGTTCACTTGATGCCAATTAAACCTGCCGGACTGTGTCCGGATTTAGAAAACAAATGTTGATTATATTTACCTAAGCTAATTTATAAACTTATGTCCAGTAAATATAAAGTAGGCGAAGATGCCATACCCCATTTTGTTACATTTTCCGTAGTGGGTTGGGTAGACGTATTTAGCAGGGAGCAGTAAAAAGAACTGTTTGTTGAAAGCTTAAAATATTGCCAGCAGCAAAAAGGAATGATTTTACATGCATGGGTAATATTGACCAATCACGTACATTTAATAATAAGTAGTAACACCAATAAGCTTGAGCATATTGTAAGGGATTTAAAAAAATATACCAGCAAACAAATAATAAAAGCCATACAGGAAAACAATAGCGAGAGCAGGAAAGAATGCCTGCCTGCCGGTAGGCAGGGATGATAAACATTTTTAGTTTT